>CAZDMC010000286.1:2942-3164 GCA_964506335.1 uncultured Methylomarinum sp.
TTAGGCCCTAATATTGGTGCGCAGCAAGACCCGCCAATAGGCTCAACAATGGCTTCTTTGGCAGCCTATTTGTGCTCATTTTCTTTTATGCGGAAAGGAACCTATACCTATGCCGTAGAAAGAGGGGATGAAACGGTTCGACGCAGTGTGCTTAATCTGGAGCTGGATCATAAAGGGGAAGATACTTTAACCATCCGTGTAGCAGGAGACGCCGTGATGGTT
>CAZDMC010000287.1:0-3147 GCA_964506335.1 uncultured Methylomarinum sp.
TTGCTCACCCATTCGGTGAGTGGCTTTCGCTTCACGGTTTTGTGAATAAATCTGGGCGAAAAATCCTGCAGAATAGCTCTCAATAAGGACTATGGCCATTATCGTCAAGCTATTCTTTGTCTTTTTCGCCCAGATTTTCCACAAAATCCATGCTCAACTGATTTTTCTAGGTTTATCGGCTCTTTATATCCGTCAATATAATGTTGATGGATAGTTAAAGCATCTTTAAATTATAGCTTCGACACATTCTGGTTGACTTAAAAACTGGTGAGGGCTGGCTGAAAAACCATAGGCTCCCGATTGAAAAACCACCACATAATCACCTATTTCTGCCTCAGGTAATTGCATTTTGTCAGCCAGTATATCTAAAGGTGTACATAAAGGACCCACAATATTAACCGTTTCCAGTGAAGTGCCTTGCAATTTATTGCCTATTGTAACCGGATAGTTTTTCCGAATGACTTGTCCAAAATTACCGGAAGCCGCAAGATGATGATGCAAGCCCCCATTAACGACAAGATAGGTTTGTCCTCGTGAAACTTTCTTGTCTAATATCCGGCTAACATATATGCCGGCTTCACCGACAAGATACCGGCCTAACTCGATAATGATTTCAGTTTGTGATTGAGCCTTTTTAAAGTGGCTCATTGCATTGTCTAACGCATCACCCACTTGTTGAACAGCTAAGGGTTGTTCCCCAGGAAAATATGGAATGCCATACCCTCCCCCAATATTCAGTTTTTTTATGGGCATTGAACAGTGTTCTGATAATTCAGCGGCTAAATCCAGGCTTTTTTGTTGGGCATCAATAATCGATTCCGCTTTTAGATTTTGGGAGCCACTGTAAATATGAAATCCTATAAAATCCAAATTAAGTGTTTTTATCCGTTTTAAAATGCCAGGAATTTGTTCTTCATCAATGCCAAATTGTTTGGGTCCACCGCCCATTTTCATCCCCGATGCCTTCAGTTCAAACGCAGGGTTGATACGAATAGCGACATGGGCTTGCAGACCTGTGTTTTGTTCTATTTTGGCAATAGTTTCTAGCTCATTTGGCGACTCAACATGAATAGTAATGCCTGCGGCAATGGCTTGATTTAATTCTTCATAACGCTTTCCAGGCCCTGCTATGCTAATGTCTTTAGCCGCCATCGGGGTATTCAGTGCGGTTTGCATTTCTTTTGCAGAAGCAAGATCAAAACCATCAACCAGTGTTGCCATGTGTTGGACTAATGCCGGCATAGGATTAGCTTTTATGGCGTAGTGTATTTTTAAATCACTGGGCATCTGTTGGCGTAACTCATTCATACGATCGGTAAGCAACTGCCGGTCGTAAACATAAAAAGGAGTTTGTCCTATACGTTGGGCAAGTTGTGTCAGTTTAATGCCGCCAATCAGTAATTCATTATCTTTGCTCAAAAATAAGGAGCGGTTATTATGTTGCGGTGCTACTTTATTCATAATAATGTATTGAGATTCCTTAGCTCTCGGAATTTAATGGCTCAGAAAATTGAGCCACTAATTTTTTTCTGTCAATTTTGCCATTCGGATTTTTAGGTAATTCAGCCAATGCAATGATTTTAGCAGGCACCATGAAATTTGCTAATTGTAACCGACAAAACCGCATGAGTTCAGCCTCATTAAATGCATCAATATTTTCTACACTCACAACAACAAAAATGGCCTGTCCTAATGTTTCGTGAGGAATGCCAATGGCAGCTGCTTCTTTTACCAAACCAGAATTATAAATCACCTCTTCTATTTCAGTAGGGCTGAGACGATACCCCGACGTTTTTAACATATCGTCTTTACGCCCAACAAAATATAAATATCCCTCTTCATCCATTGTTACCTGATCACCCGACCACACAGCAATTTCGGTTAAGGGCAGTTCATTAAGCTGATTAGGTGCTGGTTTAAAGCGCTCGGCTGTTTTTTCCGGATCATTCCAGTATCCCATAGTAACTAAAGAACCTTTGTGAACAAGCTCTCCTATTTCATTGGCAGCACATCGACTACCATCTTCTTTAACTACAAGAATTTCTGCATTGGGAATGGCTTTCCCCATAGAATCAGGACGATAAGGTAATTGTTCCGGAGGCAGATAAGTTGAACGAAAAGCCTCTGTTAAACCATACATCAAATAAAATTGACTATCAGCCGCTTTACTGATGATCGAATCTAAAATAGCTTTCGGCATTTTACCGCCGGAATTAGTCATAAAGCGCAAATGTTCATTGATGCATTCTGGCCATTCCAGTTTAGCCAGTTGAGCCCACAAAGGGGGAACGGCTGCTAATCCAGTAATACGATTTTTTTCCAGGGATTTAATCACATCACGAGGCAATAAATAATCTAGCAAAACACAAGTCGCGCCTTTTAATAAAGCACTGGTCAATTGATTAAGGCCATAGTCAAAACTAAAGGGAAGTACCGCCAATATTTTATCTTCTGCCTGAATATTCAGATATTCGGCAACACTTTCCGCACCTGCAACAATATTACGATGAGAAAGCACAACACCTTTTGGTTTACCGGTACTACCCGAAGTATAAAGTAACGCAGCCATGCTAGTATCAATCAATGTAGGCAAATTCTGGTGATTTGCATGACTTAGATAATCTTGCCAGTTGAGTATCAGTTTTTCTGGATAAGCATTAGTTTCAGGCACTTCTTTATCGACCAGAATAACAGTGTGTAAATCTACACAGCTTTTTATAATTGCATTTAAACTTTGTAAACGACTTTTAGAGGTAATTAATATTGCTACATTACAATCATTTAATATATGAGCGACTTGAGCCGCTTTAAGCACAGGATTAACAGCAACAAATGCCCCGCCTGCCTGGCTTATCGATAAAAAACCGCTGACTGTTTCAATTTGTTTTGGCAGATAAATGGCTACCCGTTGCTGAGACTTTAAACCCAGACCCAATAACGCCTGAGCCTGTTGCTTAACTAATTGATCAAGCTGCTGGTAACTCCATACCTTATTTTTATGGATAATTGCTGGGCTATCGGGAGCGTTGTTTGTTGCAGTTGAAATTAAATGATGGAGCATATTATACAATTTATATGTTAAGGAATACGACAGCTAGGAGGCTGTCCGAGAATAGAAAGTCTACTGCGGAAAAGCTGATTTTGGCC
>CAZDMC010000288.1:0-3135 GCA_964506335.1 uncultured Methylomarinum sp.
TAAGCTCTCTGAAACGTCCTGTTTCAGAAGCCTGATAAACCAACAACCTACACCCTTGGCAGAATCATGGTGAGTAGTTACAGAAAATGTAACTACTCAGCGTAAATAAGCTACACCCTTAGCTTCAAATATACTGAGTAAATACTGGAAAATTTAATTTAGAGTTATAGTATGTTCCACGTGGAACACAAAAGGAAAAAAAATGAGTGATAGTTACGATAGTTCAAATATACAAGTTTTAAAAGGACTGGATGCCGTAAGAAAAAGACCTGGAATGTATATAGGTGATACCGATGATGGCTCAGGTTTGCATCACATGGTTTTTGAAGTAGTGGATAATTCAATAGATGAAGCTTTGGCTGGTTTTTGTAAAGGAGTCGATGTCATCATCCATGAAAACGGTTCGGTTACAGTATCTGATGATGGGCGAGGTATTCCGGTAGATATACACCCTGAAGAAGGTAGGTCAGCAGCTGAAGTAATAATGACAGTACTGCATGCAGGAGGTAAGTTTGATGATAATGCTTATAAAGTTTCTGGTGGTTTACATGGTGTAGGGGTTTCAGTTGTTAATGCGCTTTCAGAAGAAATGACTTTGGAAATACGAAAGGATGGAAAATTACACAAGCAAAAATATAAAGGAGGAGAGCCGGTAGCACCATTAAAAGCAGTAGCAGATGCTGAGGATACAGGAACATCCATTAATTTTTTACCCAGTAAAGAAACATTTTCGGATGTCGAGTTTCATTATGACATTTTAGCGAAACGCTTAAGAGAGCTTTCTTTTCTTAATTCCGGGGTAAGAATTTCTATAAAAGACGAGCGATCTGGCAAAGAAGATGTGTTTGAGTTTGAGGGCGGAATCAGTGCCTTTGTCCAGCATCTAAACAAAAATAAAACCCCTCTGTTTGAAGATGTCTTTCATTTTACGGCTGAAAAAGAAGGTGTTGTTGTTGAAGTGGCTATGCAATGGAATGACTCCTATCAGGAAAATATATTTTGTTATACCAATAACATTCCTCAACGCGATGGCGGAAGTCATTTGGCGGGCTTTAGAGGTGCGTTAACGCGCACTATCAACCAATATATTGAATCCAGTGGCTTGGCTAAAAAGGAAAAGGTATCCACCACAGGTGATGATGCCAGAGAAGGATTAACAGCCGTTTTATCAATCAAAGTGCCTGATCCCAAGTTTTCATCACAAACCAAAGATAAACTGGTTTCATCCGAAGTGAAACCGCTGGTTGAATCCACTATGAATGAGAAGCTACAGGAATTCTTGTTAGAACAGCCACAAATTGCTAAAACCATAGTCAGTAAAATTATAGATGCTGCCAGAGCCCGTGATGCAGCGCGTAAAGCCCGCGAAATGACCCGGCGTAAATCGACTTTAGATATTGCAGGATTGCCTGGCAAGCTGGCAGATTGTCAGGAGAAAGATCCGGCCTTATCTGAATTGTTTATTGTGGAAGGGGACTCAGCGGGCGGTTCTGCCAAACAAGGCAGAGACAGACGCACGCAAGCTATATTACCGTTGAAAGGGAAAATTCTTAATGTAGAAAAAGCCCGTTTCGATAAAATGATTTCATCCGATGAAGTCGGTAATTTAATTACCGCATTAGGCTGTGGTATTGGTAAAGAAGAATATAATATTGAAAAATTACGTTACCATCGCATTATTATTATGACCGATGCCGATGTAGATGGATCACATATTAGAACCTTGCTACTGACCTTTTTCTATCGACAAATGCCTGAACTGATAGAGAATGGTTATATTTATATTGCTCAGCCACCTTTGTATAAAATAAAAAAAGGTAAGCAGGAACATTATGTCAAAGATGATGCCGGGTTAAATCAATACCTTATTCAGCTGGCACTCGATAAAGCACAATTGCAGACTAATCAGTCAACACCGGTTATTCAAGGGCAGGGACTGGAAATATTATCGACAGAATATGCGCAAGTGATGGCTGTGATCAGTCGTTTAAGCAGGCGTTATGATGCTATGTTTTTGGAGGAAATGACTTATTGCAATGCATTAACTGAAGAAATAAAACAAAGTAAGGATGAAATGACACAATGGTTTAAGCAACTAGAACAGCGTTTAAACGAGAATGATGTTAAAGCTGTTTATAGCATCAAATTAAACTATAACAGTCATGATGATTTTGATGTCGTGGTTGATAAACGACTTAATGGTATTGTTAAGACCTTTGTTTTACATTGTACTTTCTTTCTGGGTAAAGATTATTTGAAGATAGCTAAATATGCCGAGGATACCGTTGAACTGTTTAGCGATGAATCAGTAATGCGTATGGGAGACAAGGAACATCCTGTTAGTAACTTTAAGCAAGCCTTTGAATGGATGATGAAAGAAGTTAAAAAAGGACAATATATACAGCGTTACAAGGGCTTAGGAGAAATGAACCCAGAGCAGTTATGGGAAACCACACTGGATGCAAACAACAGAAGAATGCTGCAAGTAAGAATAGAAGATGTGATTGCAGCAGATGAAATTTTTACTACTTTAATGGGGGATATAGTAGAACCTCGGCGAGACTTTATTGTTAAAAATGCATTAGATGTGACTAATCTGGATGTTTGATAAGATTATCAGTGGATGAAACAATATTTAGACTTGCTTCAAAAAATCCTTGATGAAGGTATTCAAAAAGTAGACAGGACGGGGAGTGGCACATTATCTATTTTTGGCCATCAAATCCGTTTTGATTTACAACAAGGTTTTCCTTTAGTTACCACCAAAAAGGTTCATCTAAAATCAATCATCCATGAACTATTATGGTTTTTAAAAGGTGATACCAATATTGCTTATTTAAAAAAAAATGGAGTGAAAATTTGGGATGCGTGGGCGGATGAAAATGGTAATCTGGGGCCTGTTTATGGACATCAATGGCGATCCTGGCCTACCCCCGAAGGGAAAAAAATAGATCAAATAGCGCATATCATTAAACAACTCAAGGAAACACCCAATAGTCGACGTATTATTGTTTCCGCATGGAATGTTGCTGATTTATCGGACGAATCCATGAGTCCGCAACAGAATGTAAAAAAAGGAAAAATGGCATTGCCTGCCTGTCATGCCTTTTTTCAATTTTATGTAGCTAAAGGCAA
>CAZDMC010000289.1:0-3123 GCA_964506335.1 uncultured Methylomarinum sp.
AGGGTAAAAAACCATGCGTCGCCGCTGTGGTGATTAATTCCAGTTGTCCCTGCTCATAGTGTTTTTTAAAGGCAGCCAATAAGTTGCATTGATATTGGTTCTGGTAAGTTTCCCTGATATTAATAAAAAACCGTCTATAGTGTCGCGCTAATTTTTGATTTTGAGGCTGATTGCGTGTTCTGATAATTTCTTTTTCAGCCAGTTCGATTCGTTTGCCCAAATAATCTTGGTATCGCGTTTGTAATAGCTGATCTCCCAGCATGGTAATTAATGTGGGCGATAAAGACAATGTTAAACGGTAATTGATACGTTCTTTATGCAGGCGATCAAAAACATTGATAAGAGGAATATAGCATTCGGTCATCGCCTCAAATAGCCAGTTTTCTTCAAAAAAACTTTCATGCTCCGGGTGGCGCACATAAGGTAAATGTGCATGAAGCACGATACTGAGAAATCCTTTTTTCACTATTTTTTATTTGTTTGGCCTGAGGGATTAGTGCTTGCAAAGTTTATAGTTACAGAGATTAATTCATTTCTGTTTGTCGTAGCACTTACTTTTTCTATGTTATTAATATCCTGAGCAAGATCAGTTTCTATGCTGTTATCATCTGATTGACTGTAAAAATGACGTTGCTTTTGTGTTTCATACAAACTATAAATTTCATTAGAATTTACCAGTGCTATAAAACTATTTTTTGATAAGGATTTGCCTAGACTTGCGGTATATACCACACCTTGTTGCATTTTTTGCAAGCTGATTTTTTGTCGAGATTGTGTGGCAGAAACTGTGGTTTCATACACTAGTTTAGCTTTTTTATAGGGGTGATATTCTTTGCATTGTGAGAATACTCTAAGCTTTAAGTCATATTGTTGCTGCTGCTGGCCATCACTATACTGATGATAATCCGCTAAATTCCAGTAAACATAGAAGTTTTTAGGGTCAATGGGCAGTAAGACCAGGGTGTGAGTATTTGATAAAATTGCAGGTGCGTAATATCGGCTAATATTCTGACTTACTTCAAGCAGTTGTTGCCGAGTCAGTAAGCTATCTGCTTCAGTTTCATGGGGGTTAGTCACCTGAATGGACGATGCTAAGTTTTTGCTTTTATTATACAATTCTTCCTGAGTAAGCTGTTTTTGCAAGGTATTTGCCGGGAAGAATATATCGTTAAACATAAGCCCTTGTGCTGGTTTAAGTTAATTGCTTGCGCGAATCGGGCTTTCTATAGAATGATTTTCCACAGTAGGAGGAATAACATTTCCTTGAGCCTGCATAGAAAGTGCTTTAGGGTTTCTATTATAATGCTGTCGTACCGCATTGGCTAAAGCGAGTTTAATCTCGTCATTAATTGCACAAGGAGATTGATTTGGTAGCACTTGTATAATAGCAGATAACAACTGGTCTTGTGGTGATGCCAGTTTTTCCTGCCATGAAGCCAGCAATGTTTTATCAATGTAAGCAGGTAAGGAACCCATGATGCCCAAATCATTTTGATTATGTACCAGCAAGCCCGATGTTGTGCCTCTATCCAGAGTCAATACCTGAAACAAATACAAGGTATGGTAGGCAAGTTGTTTGTTATAGTCATCAGTCGTTGGATTTGGGTGGTTTTGAATGGCTTGTTGAAATAAAGTCAGATAAGTTTCTATAACCGACTGTCCCAATGTTGTTGCCAAATTTAAATCGGCCTGTAAATTACCGCTGCAATAATCTTCCAGATAAAAATGGGATACGCCACGATGTCGACCCAGTGCTGGAATATTAAAATAGCGATTACCCTGGTCTATCCCTGCTTGATACAGGTTAGAAGTCGCCTGTTTTAAAGTATTGTTAAAGGCTGTTGTTGCCTGTTCATTTGCTATCGCTGGATTCAAATCAGCCATCATCCGCCAATAACCTTTGCCATTTTTCATTTCTGTCCAGCTGATATGGATATGAATAGAAGGTGCATAAGGGTTTAGAGGGTGAATAATACTTGATAAAGCGGTAGCGGAAGCCAGTGCTTTATTTTCAACATCATCATAATGGATTTGAGAAACATTCACCGACCCCCGGTTAAAAATCTGCTTATTATTAGCGATATAGCGCACCCCACCGCCATGTTGACCCTGATCACGCAACCATTCAAGCGCTTGAAATGATGAACTGTCTGGTTGAGCACAGACCACAGTTTCTAATTGATAAACAAAATACTGTTGTAAATATTCTACCAGTGAATTAGCAGCTAAGGCGTTAATGGATTGCGCTTTTGTGCGAAACATAATATTTATTTATTCTTAGTTGCTAAGGAATGTATAGGGTATTTATTTTCCATTCCTTAGTAACGAATATTTTATTAAATCCTTGCTTTTTATTTATAGTCATGAAGAAAGAGGAAGATATAATATGAGGTGTTTATAATCTGTTGTTAAACGGTTGGCATATTCCTTAGTTTTTCCACAACCTTATCACCAAATTCTTCGGTACCAATCATTTTTACCCCTGTTCCCGGTTTTGAAAGATCAGCGGTTGAATAGCCATCACCAAAAACACCTTGCATGGCTGCCCAGATATTTTTGGCTTCATCTGCCATATCAAAGCTGTTTTCCAGCATCATCGCGACTGAGCCAATCATTGAATAAGGGTTGGCCATATTTTTTCCGGCAATATCAGGGGCTGATCCATGTGAGGGTTCATAATAGGCTTTTTCATCACCAATACAGGCGGATGGCATAAGACCTAAAGAACCTAGAATACCGCCGCCCTGGTCACTCAAAATATCGCCAAACATATTTTCCATGACCATCACATCAAACTGAGTAGGCTTAAGGCAAAGTAGAGTAGCGGCAGCATCCACCAAAATATTAATCACTTCAACATCTGGATAATCTTTAGCGACTTCTTCCAGAATTTCATTCCATAAAACACTGGATTTTAGAACATTACTTTTATGAATATTATGTAAAACTTTTTTTCTATGGCTAGCCAGTTTAAAAGCTTGTATTAAAATCTGGCGAATTTGATTTTCGTCATATTCCAGTGTTTCTTTAACATAACGCAGTCCGGCATCATTAACACCGATTTCTTTTTTGCCAAAATAAAGGCCGCCCACCAGCTCACGGACAATAATCAGATCAATACCA
>CAZDMC010000290.1:0-3116 GCA_964506335.1 uncultured Methylomarinum sp.
CCGAAATGATCGGTGGCTTAACGATTAAAGATAAAATACCACAAATTGAAGTGGCTATTGGAGATAAAGATTGTATCCTGGCTTTTCGCGTTCTGGAGCCTCCCACAGATGATGATAAAGAACGCATGAGAGCCTTTGGCCATCAACACAAAATGAGTATTTGTCTGCAATCCAAAGGCCCTGATACCATTGTACCCATTGATGGTGAACCTGAAATCACCCCCACTTATGCGCTACCGGATCAGAATATAAAGTTTAACTTTAAACCTGCCATGTTTACTCAGGTTAATTATGAGATTAACCAGCAAATGGTTACTCGCGTCATTGAAACCTTAGCTTTAAACGAGCATGATAATGTGCTGGATTTATTTTGTGGTTTAGGTAATTTCACCTTGGCTATGGCAACTAAAGCCGGTCATGTTGTGGGCGTAGAGGGCGATTTGCCATTGGTTAATCATGCCAAAGAAAATGCCAGATTAAATAACTTAACAAATGTTGAATTTTTCGCTGCTGATTTAACTAAAGATGTGTCTGATCAAGCCTGGGCAAGACAAAAGTTTAATAAAATCATGTTAGATCCATCAAGAGCTGGCGCATCGGAAGTGTTACATAATTTAAAACACTGGAAGCCCGATCAGATACTCTATGTTTCATGCAATCCTTCTACCTTGGCGCGGGATGCTGGAATTCTAGTCAATGAATTAGGCTATAAACTGGTTAAAGCAGGGGTAATGGATATGTTTCCACAAACGGGACATGTTGAGTCGATCGCCCTTTTTAAAAAAGCATAACCCCAGTTAGATCATGCAAATTCCACTGCACTATATCCATATATCTATCGCTGATCAGCAATTGTGTTTGATTACTAAAGGCAAACAAACTGTTTCTTATCCTGTTTCAACTGCTAAAAATGGAACCGGTGAAAAAATGGGCAGTGAATGTACTCCCACTGGCTGGCATAAAATCAGAGTTAAAATTGGTGATTCACAGCCTTTAAATGCAGTTTTTGTTGGACGCAGACCCACAGCAGAAATTTATAACCGCACTTTAAATAAAAAATTTCCTGAAAGAGACTGGATACTCACTCGAATTTTATGGTTAGCAGGAATAGAACCGGATAAAAACAGATATGGTCAGGTCGATTCCAGTTGGCGATATATCTATATACATGGTTGCCCTGATAAATTAATCAACGGAAAACCCGAATCTCATGGTTGCATCCGCATGAAAAATGCTGATGTTATGAATTTGTATAATCGTGTAGAAGCTGGCTTAAAAGTGTTTATTGAATGATACTTGATAATACCAAAACAAGAATCGTCTTAGGCATTGAATATGATGGGAGCCGGTTTTCTGGCTGGCAATTTCAAACCCAGCAACGTACCGTTCAGGATGAGCTGGAAAAAGCATTGTCAGCAGTGGGGAATCAGAAAATAATTGTTCATTGCGCTGGTAGAACGGATTCTGGCGTACATGCATTGGAACAAGTGGTACATTTTGACTGCCAATGCCAGCGCACACTTTATAACTGGGTCATGGGCGGAAATAGTAATTTACCCAAGGATATCCGCATTCTTTGGGCAAAATTTGCTATTGATGATTTTCATGCACGTTTTAGTGCTATTGCACGGTATTACCGCTATGTTATTTTAAACCGCCCGATAAAATCAGCATTGCAATGTGATCAGCTAACATGGTGTCATACCCCCCTGGATGAAGTCAACATGCATACTGCAGCGCAATCATTAACGGGCCAGCATGATTTTTCTTCCTTTAGAGCACAAGGTTGCCAATCGAAAAGTCCCAATAGACTCATGCATTTTATTAATGTTTTCCGGCAAGATGACGAAGTAATTATAGAGCTATCCGCTAATGCATTTCTTCATCATATGGTAAGAAACATTGCCGGAGTATTGATGGAAATAGGCAGTGGTAAACAATCCATAAATTGGGCACAAGAGTTGCTTGATATTAAAGACAGAAAACAAGGCGGAAATACTGCGCCGCCCTACGGATTGTATTTAGCTGGGGTTTATTACCCTGAAAAGTATAAAATTAACAAACATCTGGTATTTAATGATTTAGCAAAGGATGTTTGTCGTTTTCAACATTAATTACAATTTTTTTAGAACAGGCTTTTACAATATTAATATGATTGATGTAACAAATTTTTTGAGTTTCCAGATCCATGGCGCAGCCAGTGGGCATGATGGTGGCATAGCCAATAGCGTAGCAGAAATGTTAACTTTTATAGAAAACCTGGTGGGGCTTTCTCCCAACGAAATTTTTTCTGTTTTGTTGCCAGGAATTTCGGGTATAGCCAATATTCATCCCATCATTGTACATTTTCCTATTGCATTTTTATTGATGTTTTTTTTAATTGACCTGTTTGGCAGCCTGTTTAAGCAACAACATTGGCGCCAGTTTTCTACTGGACTGCTTTATTTAGGCACTATTGCAGCGGCAGCGGCAGTAGCCGCGGGGCTAGCGGCTAAAAGCAGTGTAGAACATGGGGAAAGTGTCCATTTAATCATGGAAAGACATGAAACTATGGGTATTTCTGTACTCTGTTTAGCCGTACTGCTTTCCCTTTGGCGTTTATTAAGCAAGGAAACAATCACTGGATTATCTAATATACTTTATTTGTCACTCTCCACTGTGTTAATCGGTTTAATGATAATCGGTGCTGACCTGGGTAGCTTAATGGTCTATAAGTATGGAGTAGCTGTTGAAGCAGTAGAAGTAAACAGTATTGATTATTTTCACAAACATACCCATTCTCATTAGGAATGGAAATCCCCATCAGGGAGAGTAAAAATGGCAGACTCAACAGATAATAATAGCGCATCAGATGATTTTGCAGATGATCTTGATGCAATGCTTAATGATACAAACAGCTCAGATGACAAGCTTGATGAGATTATTGATGATAAAGATGCCATTGACCGCTTGCTAATGGATGATTCTATAGAAACAGAAGAAGACGAATTTGCCGAAATTGATGAGCTTTCAGAAAATTCCACACCGACTAATGAATCGACATCTGCTGAAAACCCCAGTGAAGATGATGAATTTGACGTTGATGACTTAATCAACTCTTCTACACCGGAGGCAAG
>CAZDMC010000291.1:0-3108 GCA_964506335.1 uncultured Methylomarinum sp.
GCTCCGTCCGCACACAATTGACAGCGGCTCGTAACGATCTTGAACAGGTTCTTATAAAAACTCCTGCTTCAGGCTGCCTCTCATAGAACACATTCTAGTTCTGACGCAAATAGTTAACTAGCCATTGCGCTTCCTGTTCGTTGATAAAATCACGCCACGGGGGCATAGCCGTTCCCTTGCTACCGTTTAAAATAGTAGATATCAGGAATGCATCACTTTTATCTTTAATGTCTTGCGCTAATAAAGAGGATCCCAGCCCTCCTTTCAAAGTCAATCCATGACAGGAACCACACTCATGTTTTAGCAGATTGATTAATTGCTGCTGTCTGTCCTTATTTGGAATCCCAGCCCATGCATTAGTCATAAAAACTAATGCCAATAAGCCAACCCTCATAAATTAAGGTTTAAGCCTGGCGTAATAACTGGCTATATTGCTGATGTCTTTATCTGACAGGGAACCGGCAATATTATTCATAATGTCGGAAACACGGGTCTTGTCCCGGTACTGCTTTAAAGCCATTTTTAAATAGCCAGCATCTCTGCCTGCCAGGGATGGAAAAATAGAGTCCTTACTGTTATTTCTAATGCCGTGACATTGTGAACAGACTTCAGCGGCTTTAACTTGTCCTGCATAAATGCTGGCAGCCTGACTATTTGAAACCATCAACAAGCTCGACAATATTAATACTGAATATTGTAATACATTCATAGCCTTACTCCATTTCATCTTTTGACAAACCGCGCGTCATATATTTAACCCGTCCACGAGAAAAAATACCGGCTGGACTTTCCATTTGAATAGAGGCCACTTTTTTCATCGAAAAAGAATCATAAACTACCACTTCATCCCCTGAATATCCTGCGCTTACATAGAGGAATTTGCCATCTGCACTGTATTCAGGAAAATAGGCATGGCCACCTACGTCCAGTGTTTTAACTACTTCCAATGTTTTTTTATCTATCAATTGAATCGTTCTGGCACGTCTGTCTTTAGTAATAATATCAACAGCCACATACGGTGCATTGGCATGAGCTGCAGGTGATTCTGTGCCGCCAGAAACAGGAATTTGTTTCACCAGTTCCATTTTATCTAAATCCCAGACGCTAACTACTGTTTTCTCACAGGTTCCAAAATTGGTACCAAAGCCTAAAGTTCGTCCATCTACTTTAACCGCCGCGCCACCGCCTACATGCGGAACACAGCCTGCTTTTAATTTTTTGATGATTTTACGGGTTTTTAAATCAATCGCCGTCACAATACTGTCATCATAAGAAGCAACCATTAATTTGCGGCCTTTATGAGTTAAAAAAGCATCATGTAAATGCCGACCTACATTTTTAATTTTAGTAACAGGAAAGCCTTCTTCCAAATCAATCACCCAGACCTGCCCTGCATTTTCCAGGGCAATGGCAAATATATCTGCATAAGGACTGCCAATAATCATTCCCGAATCAGAAGAAACCATTTTGCCATCAGGATCAACCCCTTTCAGTTCAAATAATTTAAGTGGCTCCAAGGTATCTGCATCAAGAATCACCGCAGTATGTGGCACAAAAGAACCGGCCATCAGGTATTTACCATCCCGTGAGACACCCATGCCAGGACCATTAAAACCGGTTTTAATACTGCGCACGGCCTGCATGGAATATAAATCCACTTTAAAAATTTCTGCGGTATCGGTTTTTACATAAGCCCAGCGCGGATTAGCCGGGTTGAAGTCAATAATATGTGCTGCCACGCCGGTTAAAATTTCACCCACAATTTTATGGGTTTTACTATTAATAAACACGGCTTTAGAACCAACGCCACGGCCATATCGCCCACGGGCTGCAACGCCAATCAAATCATCAGTACTATCAATTTTATAAGTCGGTGCGCTGGGCAAAGTACTTTCATCCTTCACATAGATTTTTAAGGACTGTTTCATATCTTTAATGGTCCAGGGAGGATTGGCTAATTTAGGGGTAGATTGAATATGTTTAACCAGACCTCGAATGTTTTTATCAGATAATCGGCCAAAAAAGGGAGGCATCAAAGTCTCAAAACTGCCGGTCATAATCAAACTTCTTAAAGCAGTAGGACTACGCCCCTTTAAAGTATTTGAATTAAGTGCAGGAGCAATATAGCCACCATGATCAGAGCCATGGCAACTGGCGCAATTATCCTGAAATAATTGATGCATATCTGAACTTGCCTGAGCACTGCTTGCTGATAAAGGAAAACCGGCTAGTAGTGTTAAAATGAATTGATTGATTTTTATTATTTTGTTCATTGATAATTCCTGCAAATACCATGAGTAATAGCCGAATAATAACCTTTATTATGATAAAAAACATGATTAAATTTGTTGTATCCCTTTTCTCTTCTTTAGTATTGTCAGAGATAATCCAGTGAATGCGAATCCAGCCTCTTTATTTTTATCCTGGTAATGAGTATAAATTCTTTCAGCTAGTCCAATTGAAGTGATATGATGGGCGCGCCAGAAATTAGTTATAAAGATATCTGTGTTTTACAGTCTTGAACAAGCATGCTGAGTATGCTTTCTATGCACAAGTTATTGAATATCCACCCCTAAGAACCTGTTCAAGATCTACTGCACCACTGCCTTTGTGCTTGGGCGGCGCTCGAAATCCTCATTTACTCCGTGTAAACTCCGGTTTCTGTGCTCCGTCCGCACACAAAGACAGCGGTTCGCAACGATCTTGAACAGGTTTTAAGAAACAACATACATAAAAAAAACAGGATTAATTTAAAAATGCATACCCAAACGGATGTTGATTTCCAGCAAGAAAACAACCCAGCCAAGCCTTGTTTGCTTGATTTCAAATCACTGACTTCCGAAATAAAACGTCGAGGACTTTATGGCCGTGATCCTAAGCAAGTCTATCTTGAACTCACAGCTCATATACTTATTAGCATTATCGGAATTGCTTTATTTATTATCTTTGAAAACACGCTGGCCAGAATCGCTTCTGCTTTATTGATGGCATCAGGCTTGCTCGGCGTTGGCACTCATACTCATAATTCATCTCATTATGCCAGTACCGAGAAAAACACTGCGGATGATTTTTTAACTTATTTAGGCTATTCATTTATATTGGGTTTTT
>CAZDMC010000292.1:0-3107 GCA_964506335.1 uncultured Methylomarinum sp.
ATCTGAATGGCTTCTAGCCGCTGTGTTTTATCCCAATCTTGAGGGCTTTGTTCTTTTGTCATTAGTTCCTGCGGCTTTTCTAGTTTGTTTTTTTTGGCTAAGCGTATCCACGTTTGTAAGGTTGAATATCCAATACCCAATTTTTCAGCTATTTGCTTGAGGGTTTTATCGGGACTTCTTGATAACGCTTTTTCTACGGATTGTACTTTAAATGCTTGGCTATATGCGGTCATTTTGTCTCATAAATGTAACATCGTTGGGCCGACAAGTATGTTGAGATAGAGGGGTTCTTAGTTAATTGAAGAACCTTGCAAGCGTTTTATCCACGGTTGTTTTGCAAAAGGGTCTACATCAAAGGCCAGTGATTCGGGTTTATGTAATAAGCCGGATTCTCCAGAAGCATTCGGGTTTAATTGCCTTTTTTCGATAAAATCGACCATTCGGCGAGTATTGTAAATCACTAAAACACGATTGCCATAGCGGCTTTTGTATATCTGATAAGCGATATTTTGCTCGCTAAAATCGGGGTTTCTGTCAATTAAGCGATCAATGGCATTTTCATCATCTGTAGCCAGCTGTTTTAAAATTGAATCATCATGGTTTTTAATAAGTGCGCTTAAATGTTTGAGCAGTGAGCCCGATAGTTGGTGCTGATGCAAGTTCTGAACTTCCAAATCAGTCAAAGAAAAACTTTCGGCCACCAGATAATGTTTGTTTATTTCCCCATCATTAGCAAATAAAGAGATTTTTTCCAGGGTCTGGTGTTCAACAGCCGTCAAAAATTCCATGGGTGCGCGGATATGTTTGTCGACTGTGATTACCCAGGGTAAAGCTCTTCCTGTTTGTTGAAAACGCATTTTTACACTGTCAATGACTGCCGATCTTATTAATTCATCTTCCCGCCCTTCAGGCTTAATTAAAAAAGCATCAACAGCGGTGATCTGGGTTTGAAAACCGGAGGCTTTAAATTGTTCTACCAGCTTAAAATAACGAGGAAAGTAAGGAATGGAAGTGCCATCATAAAGAATATTAATCCGTGATTTTCTAGCATGATCTGCGACCATTTGTCGTAATCGCTTAGCGAAGGGTTCTACATAAACATAGTCATCACTGTGATGATTAGCGGCTGTTAACACAGTATAGAGATCGCTGATTTTACGAAACTCATCCAGTGAGGCAATCACAAAATTATCCCCGCAATGGGCTTTGGCAATTTCTTCAACAGCTGTTTTTCCTGCACCTGCACCTCCCATACTCATAAAAAACTTAGGGTGTGTTGCCGGTGTTTTTCCCTGAAAAATTATTTCCAGCGCGTTGTCTAGTTTTTTAGTGATAATACTGAGTCGGGCAAAAGCAATTTCTATTGAGCGAATCAGTCTTTCTGCACCTTTAGCGGCGGCTAGTAACTTGAGTTTTAGTTCATGGTTATTGGCGAGGGTAAAAATCAGGTCTTTATCATCACCTTCACACTGCTCAAGCAATTCAAGTAATTCGGTATGGCTAGGTGAACGCAGGCTGGTTAATAGATTAACATCCAGGCAGAATAAGGGCGGCGTGGTATTGGCAATAATTTTTATACCATCTATATCGGTTTTATCGGCAACTCTTAATGATTCAGTGTCTGGCAAATAATCGATAATATGTTGAGAGGCATCAACCGGGTTATCAGCAAATTGCTTTCCTGTGACGAAGATTTTGTTTTCAATAGTATGGATCGGTACCAAAGCTCCATTAACAAGCACCAGACAAAGTACACCTTGTTCAGTAGTATGAGAGAGAAAAGGAACACCCGAAATGAAGACTTTGTTTTCCGGCCATTGTCCATATTCATTGGCCTGATTTTGCAAGCTTTTATTACGAGTAGGATCCAGCGCATGTTCAAAAGCATTGGCAATAGACTGAAAATTGCTGTCAGGATCATGAAGTGCAACAGTATCATCTGCATCCAGCCGTCTAAAATCAATACTTTGCTCGTAAACTGCTTTAAATGCAGGGAGTTTACCCAGGGCTGTCATGAAGAAATCTAATGTCAGTCTGTTGCCGTAGGAAAAAGGCCTTATTCGGCGCATAGCATGGTAAAAATCAGCCAGTCTGTTGGCAATATTGTCGGTTTTTATGACAAAACCATTATTGTCAAAAATAGCAGATTCTTTATTGCTGTCATCATCTAGAACCAGCTGTTCAATAATGAGCCGGAATTCTTTACGCTTACTGGCTTCCAGCATCACGCCGGGTCGATGATTCACTGTTGCTTGTTTTTTCCAGTCGTGGAATATTTTTCGATGTATGCGAGAAAATAATTCAGTCAGATAAATAACGCGTTTGCTTTGGTCATGTGAGACAGTGGCTTCTGACTCTTTTCGCAAGGTCGATAAAAGTTCGGTTCCTTGGGAAATGGCCAGTGCGGTGCGCAATTTCTTGAGTTGTTTGAAATCCGAAGGTAGCGGCAGGGTGTTTTTTTTTGTCATTGAAGTATTAGCAAAATAGTTATAATTAAATTTGCTTTGTTCTTAACGCAGACATTGTTTCCCCTATTTGTTTAATTTGTTCGACATTCAATATTTCTTTGACTTTAGGTGAGAAATCCTCATCCTCACGGTTTAAATGTTCTCTTTGTATTTTCTCAAAATCAATAGTCAATTGTAGAAATTGATTAAAATCACTAATCATTTGGGGATTAGATAATTTTTCTGCCAGTAAATCCCAGGATTTTTCAATCTCTTCATGATCCATCATCAAGCGTTCTACCATTCCAAGAATCAGAACGGAATGATCAATCAACACGGGGAAAAGCGCTTGTTCTTCATCTTTATGGTGTAAATGATTGGCATGAGAGTAGTGGCAATACATGTCCATGCATTGATTAGCTCGGTTTTCATTCATACCTTGTTGTTTAATTTCTTTGGCAAGCACTAATAAGCGAACGCCTCGGGCAATAAAGTCTTCGTGATAGCTTTTTAAGACGTGCAAGCCATTTGAGAAATCAGTAGCGGGGTCAGTAAATTTAAATTTCATAAGTCAATGTGCTTAGTATTTTTTGTGACAATGTATCATCCTAGGAGGCTGTCCGAGAATAGAAAGTCTACTGCGGAAAAGCTGATTTTGGC
>CAZDMC010000293.1:0-3068 GCA_964506335.1 uncultured Methylomarinum sp.
TGTTAAACAGGCTCTACAACAAATTTTATCTTCGACTCCGACGCTGTCCGATTATCAAATCATTAATATTGAACAAGCCAAAGGTCGCACACTTTTCCAGCCTATCACCGCGCCCTTCAATGTTCCCTGCCATAATAATTCAGCGGTAGATGGTTATGCTTTTTATGCCGAGGATATACCAGTAAAAGGTCTGGCAAAACTAGCTATCGCAGGTATTGCCTATGCAGGAACACCCTATTTGAGCCAGGTTACACCAGGACAATGCATTCGTATAATGACTGGCGCAATCATCCCTGATGGTCTTGATGTTGTTGTCATGCAAGAACATATTAAATTAAACAATAATGAAATTTCTATAGATCATCGCCATAAGCAAGGGCAGAACATTCGTTTAGCCGGTGAGGATATTCAACAAAACGAAACAATTTTAGCCGCCGGACAATTTATTACACCGGCTGATATTGGACTCATGGCCTCTTTAGGAATTGCTGAAATCAAGGTCTATCGCAAATTAAAAATAGCCATAGCCTCCACTGGAAATGAACTGATGAGCATTGCAGACACTCACTCCAATCAAAAAATATATGACAGTAATCGCTATATCCTCTATGCCGCTCTGGATCGCCCTGATATTGAAATAATCAATCTGGGTATTCTGCAAGATAAGCCGGAAGTGCTTTTAGAACAGCTTAAACAAAGCAGTCTCTATGCTGACATAATTATCTCATCCGGCGGCGTTTCAGTAGGCGATGCGGATTTTACCCGGACAGCACTTGAACAATCCGGACAAATTGATTTCTGGAAAATAGCCATTAAACCGGGTCGCCCCTTGGCTTTTGGAAATATAGGCTCAAGCCTGTTTTTTGGTTTACCCGGAAATCCTGTCGCTGTTATGGTCACTTTTTACCAATTCGTACTGCCTGCTATAGAGCAGATGCTCGGCATTAAAAATAAAGCAATCGCACCTGAAATAGAGCTTAAAAGCAGCGAAAATATTCGCAAAAAACCAGGCCGCACCGAAATAGTACGTGGCATAATGTACCAGGATAGCAACCGTAGCTGGCGCGTTAAAACCACAGGAAAGCAAGGTTCAGGCATTCTTCGTTCAATGAGTTTAGCTAACGCATTTATTATTCTTGAGCATGACAGAACCACAGTCAAGGCGGGGGAAATGGTTACCGTTCAACCTTTTTTAGGTTTGTTTTAATATTTTTTTCGATTATTTTATGACGCCCGAAATCATTGCGGTTACACTTATTCTGGTTTGCTCAATCATCCTGCTGATAAGCAATCGTTTCCCTGCGGATACTATTTTATTAAGTGCTCTTGGCATATTGATTATTTCCGGCATCCTGACTCCTGGCGAAGCTTTAGCTGGTTTTTCAAACCCAGGCATGATGACAATAGCCCTTCTTTATGTCGTCGTTGCCGGTTTACGTGAAACAGGCACCATAGCCTGGCTTAGTCGCCTGCTTTTAGGCAACCCCAATAGCTTATCCATCGCACAAATTCGTTTGTTAATACCCGCCGCTACCATCAGTGCTTTTATCAATAATAGTCCGGTAGTTGCCATGTTTACCTCGGCCATTCAAGACTGGTGTAAACGGAGCCAATTTAATGCCTCCTGCTTTCTGCTACCCCTGAGCTATGTCTCTATTCTGGGCGGAACCTGTTCATTAATAGGCACCAGTACCAACTTAGTCATAGATGGCTTAATGCGCCAATCCGGTTATCCAGGATTTAGTCTTTTTGAATTGGCTGCGGTAGGAATACCCATTACTGTTGTCGGCTGTCTTTATTTAATTTTAGTATCTCCCCGACTGCTCTCTGATAGAACAGGCGCTATTGAGCAGTTTAGTGAAGTACGTGAATATCTGGTAGAAATGTTAGTACAAAATGATTGTGAACTGGCTGGACAGACTATCGAAGATGCAGGTTTAAGGCATTTACCCGGCCTTTTTTTGATAGAAATTGTCCGTGAACATGAAATTATTCCTGTTGTTTCAGCTAAAATGACTATTAAAAAGAATGATCGTCTGATTTTTGCCGGTGCTGTTGATTCGGTAGTAGAACTAAGAAGAATACGCGGTCTGGTTGTTGCCACTGAGCAATTATTTAAGCTGGAAAGTCGCGATCATGATCGACGCTTGTTTGAAGCTGTTATTTCATCTGAAAGCCCTATAGTCAATCATAATATACGCCAGGCACGTTTCCGACATCGTTATAATGCAGTGATATTATCCGTCTCTAGAAATGGTCAGCGTATTCAAGGTAAATTAGGTGATATTCAACTCAAAGCCGGTGACACTTTGTTATTAGAAGCACAAAAAGGGTTTTTATTTAAGTTTAGAAATAACCGGGACTTTCTGTTAATCAGCCGAATAGAGGGTTCCAGCAAACTGCGACATAATCGCTCCCTTTGGGCTTTGGCTAGTATGGCATTATTTCTAGTGCTTATTGCCAGCAACAGCATGAATATATTGCCTGCCGCACTGCTAGTGAGTGCTTTAATGCTGTTAAGCGGTTGCTTAAATATTGAGGATGCGCGTCGCAGCATTGACTATAAAATTTTATTGGTCATAGCTTGCGCTTTTGGATTAGGCGCAGCTATTCAAAAAGTGGGCTTAGCCAGCATGATTGCAGAACAGGGCTTAATTATTGCTAACAATGACCCCTGGTTAATGTTAGTGATCATTTATATTTCAACTATGCTTTTAACTGAAACCATAACCAATAATGCAGCCGCCATCATCATGTTTCCCATTGCAATCAGTAGTGCTGAAAGTCTAGCTGTCAGTGCCACACCTTTTGCTATAGCAGTGATGATCTCAGCCTCTACCAGTTTTATCACACCCATTGGTTATCAAACTAATTTAATGGTTTTTGGGCCAGGAGGTTATCGCTTTACTGACTATTTAAAATTAGGTCTTCCCTTGAGTATTATTGTCGCTAGCATGTCCTTGTGGATAATCCCTCAGGTCTGGAGGTTTTAGTTTACTCATGGCACATGAGTATATACTTCGCGCGGTCACGGATGCGGTTTTCTATCGGTTGATTTTTGCCGATAG
>CAZDMC010000294.1:0-2997 GCA_964506335.1 uncultured Methylomarinum sp.
AATGAACGGTTAATATTTAATTAAAACCAGAAACTTTTTATTGTCTGGTTTTATCAGTAGATTTGTATTCATGCAAGAAATAAACCCAATAAAAAACACGATTATTGACCTTGGTAAACGAGGGGCAGATCTCAAAGATTATCTCGACTTTGCCATTAAAAGTGAAAGACTGGTTGAGGTTTTAAGAGAACTGGAAGATCCGGAAATCTGGAGTGATCCTGCTCGTGCTCAGGCTTTGGGAAAAGAGCGAGGTTTACTGGAAAGCATTGTTAATACCGTGATTGAATTGGAACAGGGATTAACTGATGCACAAGAGCTATTAGACATGGCTGTCGAAGAGAACGATGAAGAAACTATCGAAACTGTCATTGAAGACTTGCAACAGTTTGAAAAAAAAGTTGCTGCGTTAGAATTTAGACGTATGTTTTCTGGTGAAATGGATGCTAATAATGCATTTTTGGACATACAATCAGGGTCAGGTGGAACAGAAGCACAAGACTGGGCAGCTATGATTGAGCGTATGTATTTACGTTGGGGCGAACGCAAAGGTTTTAAAACGGAGTTACTAGAAGAATCACAAGGTGAGGTAGCCGGTATTAAAAGCGCGACCATCAAATTTGAAGGTGATTATGCCTTCGGCTGGTTGCGTACAGAAATTGGGGTTCATCGTCTGGTTAGAAAATCACCTTTTGATTCTGGTAACAGGCGACATACCTCCTTTGCCTCTGTTTTTGTCACCCCGGAAATTGATGATGATATTGAAATAGAAATCAATCCAGCAGATTTACGAGTGGATACCTATCGAGCCAGTGGCGCAGGTGGGCAGCATGTCAATAAAACAGAATCTGCTATTCGGATAACACATAAGCCCAGTGGTATTGTCGTGCAATGCCAAAATGACCGGTCTCAGCATAAAAACCGGGATACCGCAATGAAGCAATTAAAAGCTAAATTGTATGAACTGGAAATGTCAATACGGTCGGAATCTCTGCAAGCGGTAGAAGATAGTAAGTCAGACATCGGCTGGGGTAGCCAGATCCGTTCTTATGTACTGGATCAATCAAGAATTAAAGATCTAAGAACCCAGGTTGAAACAGGCAATACCCAGGCTGTACTAGATGGTGATTTAGATCAATTTATAGAAGCGAGTCTTAAAAGTGGTTTGTAAAAATTAAGTCTAATTTACGAAAATAACAAGTAATATAAAAAATGTCAGAAAATCAGCAAGACGAACAAGAACAGATTAAACAACGCCGTGCTAAATTAACTGTATTGCGAGAAAACGGCATTGCTTTCCCAACAGATTTTCGCCGAAATATTGTGGCAGGTGAAATTTTAGCCGAATATGCCGACAAAACTAAAGAAGCACTAGAAGAACTGCCCGTGCGCGTTAAAGTAGCCGGTAGAATAATGACACGACGCATTATGGGAAAAGCCAGCTTTTGCCATATTCAGGATATGTCGGGGAAAATACAGTTGTATGTTACTCGAGATACATTGGCAGAAGGCTTCTATAATGAACAATTCAAAAAATGGGATATTGGCGATATTATTGGTGCGGAAGGCGTATTATTTAAAACCAAAGTGGGCGAATTAAGTATCAGGGTTGATAATATTCGTTTACTAACCAAAGCTTTACGACCATTACCAGAAAAATTTCATGGAGTAGTCGATCAGGAAATCAAATACCGACAGCGTTATCTGGATTTGATTATGAATGATGGTTCACGTAAGACCTTTTTAGTGCGCTCCCAAATAGTAGCGTATATTCGCCAGTTTTTTGCTCAAAGAGATTTTCTGGAGGTTGAAACCCCGATGATGCAAGCCATTCCAGGCGGGGCAATGGCACGTCCTTTTGAAACGCATCATAATGCTCTGAATATGGATTTGTTTTTACGCATAGCTCCTGAACTGTATCTAAAGCGGCTGGTCGTTGGCGGCTTTGAACGGGTGTTTGAAATCAACCGAAATTTCCGTAATGAAGGGCTATCGACACGACATAATCCCGAATTTACTATGCTAGAGTTTTATCAGGCTTATGCAGAATACGGAGATTTGATGGATTTAACCGAAGCCTTGTTAAAAGGTCTGGCAGAAGATGTTGTCGGCAGTTCAGTGGTGAAATATCAAGACGATGAATATGACTTTGCTAAGTCTTTTGACAGAATGACCGTGATTGAATCTATTTTGCATTTTAATCCTGATTTAACCCTTGCAGATATTGATAATCGAGATGCTGCTGTAAAAGTAGCAGAACAATTAAATATACCGATAAAAGAAAGCTATGGATTAGGAAAAATACAAATCGAAATCTTTGAAAAAACAGTAGAACATCGCTTAATGAACCCCACGTTTATTACTGCTTATCCTGTAGAGGTATCACCCTTGGCCAGGCGGAATGATGAAAATCCTCATGTTACCGATAGATTTGAATTTTTTGTTGGCGGGCGTGAAATAGCCAATGGTTTTACCGAGCTGAATGATTCTGAAGACCAGTCCGCGCGTTTTCAACAACAAGTCGAAGAAAAACAAGCCGGGGATGATGAAGCCATGCATTTTGATGCCGACTATATTGTCGCCTTAGAGCATGGTATGCCGCCAACAGCAGGAGAGGGGATTGGAATAGATCGTTTGGTGATGCTGTTTACCGATGCGCCTTCGATTAAAGATGTTTTGTTGTTTCCGCAGATGAAGCCCAAAAATTAAGCATGTAAAGCTGTAAAAAAAAGGATAGATTTTATGCCTACATGCTGGATAATCGCTGGGCCGAATGGCGCAGGTAAAACAACCTTTGCGCTAGATTATTTACCAAAGATAGTTAGTTGCTATCATTTTATAAATGCTGACTTAATTGCAGCGGGGATTTCGCCTTTAGCACCAGAACGAGAATTAATTTCAGCCAGCAGAACTTTATTACATAAAATTGAAACACGTATTAAAAAAGAAGATGACTTTGCCTTTGAAACTACTTTAGCAGGGCGTAGCTATTTAAAACTT
>CAZDMC010000295.1:0-2993 GCA_964506335.1 uncultured Methylomarinum sp.
ATAACTATAACAACGGAAGAATCAATGAAAAATACTAGACGCCGAGTTATTGCACTTTTAACGACAATACTTTTAGGAATTACTATGTCCACTATGGCAAATGCTACTTCTCCAGAAGAAAACAGAAAGGCGGGTGAAGCATTTCTTGCAGAAAATGCGAAAAAAGAAAATATCATAACCACAGCAAGCGGTCTGCAATATGAAATATTGACTCAAGGCGAAGGCTCTTCTCCATCAGCAACAACCAATGTCACAGTCCATTATAAAGGAACTACATTGGATGGTACTGAATTTGATAGTTCATACAAACGAGGGTCTCCTGCTGCATTTCCATTAAACCGGGTTATTGCTGGCTGGACAGAAGGACTGCAATTAATGAATGTGGGCGCTAAATACCGGTTGTTTATCCCCTCTCACCTTGCTTATGGACAACGAGGCGCTGGTGCAGATATTGGCCCAAATTCAACCTTGATTTTTGAAGTTGAATTGATAAAATTCTAAAACAGAAAGAACGTAGGGACGCAATTGTTGAAAAAGGTCTTTCTCAAGCAAGGCCTTTTAATTTTAAGCCTATGACAAAATACTCATTCTTTGCCACAACACCCAAAGCCATGGAAGATATTTTGGCTACAGAACTGGCTCAATTAGGGGCTGAAAACATTCAGGCTAAACTGGCTGGTGCTAGTTTTATGGGCGATTTAGAGCTTGCATATCGAGTTTGCCTCTGGTCAAGAATAGCTAATCGGGTGTTTTTGCCTTTAAGCTCTTTTCAAGTTAAAAAAAAACAAGATTTATATGACGCTGTAAAAAAAATTAACTGGTTTGATCATTTTAAACCGGATGATACCTTCGCTGTTTCTTTCAGTGCTAAAAATTCAACGGTTATCAATAATAGTCACTTTGGCTCCTTATTAGTCAAAGATGCCATTGTTGATCAAATGCGGGCTAAATTTCATAAACGTCCCAATATTGAACTTAACCGCCCTACCCTCAAAATTAATGTTTATTTAAATAATGAAGAGGCTCAGTTAAGTCTTGACCTTTCAGGTGAGAGTTTACATAAAAGAGGCTATAGAGTAGCCAATGTGCAAGCCCCGATTAAAGAAAACCTGGCTGCCGCTTTATTATTACGCAGTGGCTGGCCGGAAATAGCAAAAAATGGAGGTTCCTTAATTGACCCCATGTGTGGTTCGGGAACCTTGCTATTAGAAGCGGCAATGATTTCAGCCGACTATGCCCCTGGCTTGTCGAGAGATTATTACGGCTTTCTTGGCTGGAAACAGCATAATGAGGAATGCTGGCAAAAATTAATCACTGAAGCTGAGCAACGCAAACAAACGGGGCTGACAAAAATGCCTGTGATTGCAGGTTTTGACCAAAGTCGGCGCACCATTGCAACAGCGGTTACACATATTGAAAATGCAGGGTTTAGCAATAAAATCCATGTGGAAAAAAGAGAACTATTTGATGCAAAACCAGCCGATAGCTGGTCGCCCGGTTTATTGATTTGTAATCCTCCTTATGGAGAACGCTTAGGTGATGATGAGCAAATTGCCCTGCTTTATCTAAAGCTTGGGGAAACCCTAAAAACACAGTTCCAGAAATGGCAAGCTGCGCTGATTATCAGTAATCCTGAAATGGGGTTTCGTCTAGGTATTCGTTCTAAAAAACCCATTACCTTTTATAATGGCGCACTTGAATGTAAATTGCTGCGTTTAACGATTGAAGAAAAATTATTTTTTATTCCCAAAGCAAAATCTCAGCAAGAACGTATTCAGCAAATAACACAAAATCAATCTATTGAATCAGAAGCTACTGAAAAAGCGGAAATGTTTGCCAATCGCCTGAAAAAGAATTTGAAAAAGATGAAAAAATGGGCAAAGCAACAAAACATTCATTGTTATCGTTTATACGATGCGGATTTGCCTGAATATGCGGTAGCGATTGACCTTTATCAGGGAGAACAACTGTGGGTTAATGTGCAAGAATATGAAGCCCCTAAAACCATAGCCCCTCATAAAGCCAATCAGCGCCTTGCCGGTGTACTGGCTGAAATACCTCGTGTCCTTAATATAGATAAATCTCAACTATTTTTAAAAATCCGGCGTAAACAAAAAAATACCGCGCAATACCAAAAGCAGGATAATCAGGCAAACTTCCACATTATTGAGGAAAATAAGGCTAAATTTCTGGTCAATTTTGAAGATTATCTGGATACCGGCTTATTCCTGGATCACCGTCCTATTCGTCAAATAATTCAGCAACAAGCAAAAGGAAAGCATTTTCTTAATTTATTTGCTTATACTGGCACCGCTTCTGTCCATGCTGCTTTGGGAGATGCTCAATCAACTACGACGGTTGATATGTCTAATACTTATCTGGAATGGGCTAAAAATAATTTTGATTTAAACAAACTGGCCGGCAATAACAAAATAATTCGAGCAGATTGCTCAATCTGGCTGGAAAATGAAGCAAAACAGGCAACAAACCAATATGATCTGATTTTTCTGGATCCCCCTACCTTTTCAAATTCCAAACGAATGGAAGATATTTTTGATATTCAACGAGATCATGTCGCATTAATTAAAAATGCTTTAGCATTATTAACTGTGGAAGGCATATTGTATTTTTCTACCAATTTCAAAAAATTTAAACTGGATAAGGCTGCACTACCTGCATTAAATATTGAAGACATCAGCGCTTCAACTATTCCTGATGATTTTTCCAGAAGTCCCAAAATCCATTATTGCTGGAAAATACAAAAGCCATGAAAACCATTCGGCTTATCGTTAGCGGACGCGTCCAGAGCGTTTGTTTTCGGGCATACGTCCAGTCTCAGTGAAGCGATCAGCACTATTTTTGTCAGCCTGGAGGCGCATTTATCTTAATCCGAGAAGATGGATATAGAGAAGCGATGGAGGGTAATATCTCTCTTTATCCTAGATAAATCAGTTGACCGCTTACACTTGTGCATAAGCCATAGTAAAGTCTGT
>CAZDMC010000296.1:0-2985 GCA_964506335.1 uncultured Methylomarinum sp.
AATGCCTGCAACAACACCTACGGGGAAATATTTAACTATTGCCTCTTTATTAGCGCCTGCTTCGCTCCAGTCTATACTCATGGCTTCACCCGGCAATCGCTTGGTCTCTTCAGCCGATATAATAAAAGTCTGAATGGAACGATCTACTTCTGCCAGGGCAATTTTTAAAGGTTTTGAAGCCTCCAGTGCAATAATATTGGCCATTTTACTGCGCTCGGCACGCAGTGTTTCAGCAATATTCATTAATATCTGATAACGCCTATATATAGGCAAATCCCGCATTGTTTCTTGAACTGCGCAGGCTGAATTTACCGCTGTTTCAAATTCAACTTGTCCACCTAAGCAGGTTTCAAAAACACAGTTATCGGTATAGGAATTAATAACCTGTAAAGTGTGCTGTGTGGTTTTAAACTCACCGGCTACATAAATAGGAAACTGAGGGATATTGGACGTCGGTGTATTCATTAGCTTTCCCCTAATTTTAAATAATACAGGCTTTTTCAATTAACTCTTTAGTCAAAACTTTAGCATTTTCAGAATAATCAACCGGACAATCAATAATGTGAACGCCAGGTGTTGTTGTGCAATGGATTAATAAGGGTTTAAGCTGTTCTGTACTCTCAACCCGATGTCCATTAGCACCATAAGATTCCGCATATTTAACAAAATCCGGATTGCCAAAATCCAGACCAAAATCTGCAAATCCCATACTATCTTGTTTCCATTTAATCATGCCATAAGCACTATCATTTAAAATCAGCACGGTAATATCCAGTTTCAGGCGTACAGCTGTTTCAATCTCATGACTATTCATCATAAAGCCACCGTCACCACAAATAGCGATGACTTTACTCTTAGGACGCACCATTTTTGCTGCCATAGCAGAGGGCAGTCCGGCGCCCATTGTCGCCAGTGCATTATCTAATAAAATTGTATTAGCTGATAAGGCACGATAATTCCGAGCAAACCAGACTTTATAAACACCATTGTCCAGCGCAATAATGTCCTCAGCATCCAGTGCTTCGCGAACATCACTGACCAGCCGCTGAGGCATAACAGGAAAACTACTGGCATCAAAATTTTCAGCCAATTTTTCATCAATAAAGTGTTTAACTTTCATAAAATAGCTAAAATCCCACTGCGAAGAGACGTTGAGACGTGTTGATATTTGCCAAAGTGCATTAGCAATATCACCCACAACATCCAATTGTGGAAAATAAATTTCATCTATTTCTGAGGCAACAAAATTAATGTGGATGACTTTAAAACCATCCTGGCTCATGAAAAAAGGCGGTTTTTCTACTACGTCATGACCAATATTAACGATTAAATCCGCTTTGTTAATTGCGCAATGCAAATAATCATTGTCGGAGAGTGCTGCCGTACCCAGAAATAAAGGATGGTCTTCTGGTATTACGCCTTTGCCCATTTGAGTATTAAAAAATGGAATGCCTGTTATTTCAATTAACTCGATCAAGCGTTTTGAGATCAATTTACGATTGGCACCTGCACCGACTAAAATCAACGGGCTTTTCGATGCTTCAATAAGAGCGATGGCTTGATCTACTGCTTTTTCATTAGCATCTGATCTACGCACGGGATGACTAGGAATAGGTAAATAGCGGGTCGTTTCTGCTGCCACATCTTCGGGTAATTCCAAATGTACAGCACCGGGACGTTCGTCAACAGCCACTTTAAATGCTTGCCTTACATTTGAGGGTATACGATCACCGGCAACGATTTGTTTGGTGAATTTTGTCACAGGTTTCATCATGCCGACCATATCAACAATCTGAAAATGGCCTTGTTTGCTGGAATGAATGGGTTTTTGCCCCGTAATCATGCACATAGGCATAGCGCCTAATTGAGCATAGGCTGCGGGTGTAAAAAAATTGGTTGCGCCAGGTCCAAGTGTCGATAAACACACGCCGGGATGGCCTGTTAAACGACCAACAGTCGCTGCCATGAAGCCAGCCGGTTGTTCGTGTCGGGTCAGGATGAGCTTGATAGTGGAATGCCTCAATGATTCCAGAAAATCAAGATTTTCTTCACCCGGCACTCCAAAAATATATTCAACCCCTTCATTTTCTAGACATTTTACGAATAAATCACTGGCTTTCATTTTTTCATCCTTTTATATGTTTTTTTAGGTGAATCAATAATCTGAGTTTAGCACATCGTTATTTTTTCGGAGCAAATACTAGAAAACCTAAAAAATTGGTATCTACTCAACTTAATCTGTAAGCTGAGTAGTTACAAAAATTGTTTTATCTTGTTTAATTGATATGGCTCAACTACTATAAGTGTACACTTTCTGTAAAAGAATGGTATCTACACTGCTTAAATATTAGAAACCAACTTTCTTAAATAAGTTCGGAGATTAAATCATGGGTAATCAATCATCAAACGAAAAACTTGAGCATTTCATAAGCGGTTTAAAACGCCGAAATCCTGGAGAGCATGAGTTTCATCAAGCGGTTTATGAGGTTGCATCTTCTATCATCCCCTATATAGCGGACAAGCCTATTTATCAGGATATGCAGATTTTAGAGCGACTTTCAGAGCCTGATCGGGTCATCATCTTTAGAGTTTGCTGGGAAGATGATAAAGGCAATATTCGGACTCAACGTGGGTACCGTGTTCAACATAACAATTCAATAGGCCCTTATAAAGGAGGCTTACGTTTTCACCCCAGTGTTACCCTCAGCATTTTAAAATTTCTAGCCTTTGAACAAACTTTCAAAAATAGTTTGACAGGTTTACCCATGGGGGGTGGCAAAGGAGGCTCAGACTTTAATCCTAAAGGTAAATCAGCGAATGAAGTCATGCGTTTTTGCCAATCTTTTATGACCGAATTATCTCGGCATATTGGACCTAATAAAGATGTTCCAGCAGGCGATATTGGTGTTGGCGCCCGAGAAATTGGCTATATGTTTGGCCAGCACAAACGACTCACTAATGAATTTACTGGCATTTTGACCGGTA
>CAZDMC010000297.1:0-2977 GCA_964506335.1 uncultured Methylomarinum sp.
TTCTTTGTCTTTTTCGCCCAGATTTTCCACAAAATCCGTGTTCAACTGATTTTTCCAGGATAAAAGGTTCTAAGGAACGCTGATGGAATAAGTTGGGTAATTGGTGCAGGATTTTTATTGCTATGCAAGGCGTAGCAATAGGCGCATAGCAGGCTACGTAACTATTGCTACAGCGAAGATACGAGCATAAAGACAAGTCAATTGTTCAAGTTATTTATTGCGAGTTACCTAAGACATCTTCTTTATACTAATGAATTTATTTTCAGCAGTTAATTCCATTTCAAAATATCCATTAATACCCGCTCTGCTAAGGAATGGTTGAATATTTCTAGCCGGGAAAGCAATTCTACGGCCGTCATCAGCAATGACTGATATATTTTTAGCATTTCCCTGATAGACCTGAAGAAATTGCTCGTAGCCCAGGTTTAAGCTAAAGCGGATGATTTGATAGTCACTCATTATTTGCAAAACGGAGTGTTTATACTTAGAAAGGTTTGGAATAATGAACCAATCGTCTGGTTAATAAACACTCTTATCTGAGGGGTTAATTAATTCAGGTTTTGCAAAGCGGCGATACGTTCTTCCAGTGGTGGATGACTCATAAACAATTTTTTTACACCACCGCCATTAATGCCAAAAGCTGCCAGTTGTCCTGGTAATTGTTCTGGATTATGTGCGCGTTGTAATGCTCTTAAAGCGCCGATCATTTTTTCCTTACCCGCAAGCTTTGCACCGCCTGCATCGGCATGAAATTCTCGATAACGTGAAAACCACATAACCAGCATAGAAGCAAGGAATGAGAGAGCTACCTGTGCAATCATCTGAGTAATAAAATAACCCATCCCATGTCCTTGTTCATTTCTTAACACAACTCTATCGACAAAATGACCAATGATTGACGCGAAAAAATACACAAAAGTATTCACTACGCCTTGCATTAAGGCCATGGTTATCATATCGCCATTAGCAACATGGCTAATTTCATGTCCTACCACAGCCTCAACCTCATCGGCAGACATAGCTTGTAATAGCCCTGTGCTGACCGCTACCAAGGCATTGTTTTTATTCATTCCGGTGGCAAATGCATTGGGCGTGGCCGTTTGAAAGATACCAACTTCAGGCATACCAATACCGGCTTCTTTGGCCTGTTTAGCAACCAGTGTTAATAACCATTGTTCTGTTTGATTCTTTGGGTTTTCAATAACTTGAACGCCCATAGCTCTTTTTGCAGACCATTTTGAAATAGCCAGTGAAATCACTGATCCAGAGATACCTATGATGGCCGATATTAGTAACAGTGCATTCAGGTTAAGGTCTACCCCGTTAGCTTGTAATGTGCTACTAATACCGAATAAACTAAAAACCAGACTGATAACAATCATTATGGCCACATTTGTGGCTAAAAAAAGTAAAATTCGCATCATTTTAAAAACCCTTTTGTGGGGATGATAGAAATCCGCAACTGAGACTGCGCGGCGTATAATTAAAATATGGGTGGTAAAAATTTAAATTCAATAGGTTTGTGCTGTTAAAATAATCAAAAGTTTAAAAAACAGGGGGTAAGATGAAATTTTTAAAAATACTCAGCATTTATATGCTGATTTCAAGTAGTTGTTATGCCATTCAAAAACAATACCAACAAGTATTAGATAAATTACAGTTACCCAGTGGTTTTTCCATTTCAATTTATGCCGATAATCTACCCAATGCCCGGACTTTAGCATTAAGTGATAAAGGTATCATTTATGTAGGTACACGACAACAAGGAAATGTCTATGCCGTTGTCGATGAAGATGGCGATGGCTATGCGGAAAAAAACTATATAATAGCAAAAAACCTTTATATGCCAAATGGCGTAGCCTATAAAGACGGTGATTTATATGTTGCAGAAATCAATAGAATTATTCGTTTTAATAAGATAGATCAGCAGCTAAGTAATCCACCTAAACCACAAGTTGTTTATGACCAGCTGCCTGCTGACAAGCATCATGGCTGGAAATACCTGGCTTTCGGTAAGGATAACAGGCTGTACACTATGGTAGGTGCACCTTGTAATATTTGTTTGTCTGAGAAAGCGATTTATACTTCATTATTAAGATTGAATACGGATGGTAGCGGTTTTGAGATTTTGGCCAGTGGTATTCGCAATTCTGTTGGTTTTGACTGGCATCCAGTCAGTAAACAGCTGTTTTTTACAGAGAATGGGCGTGATTATTTAGGTGATGATTTCCCGCCTGATGAATTAAATAAATGGACCCAAAAAGGACAACATTTTGGCTATCCTTTTTGTCATGCGGGTGATATTGCAGATCCTGAACTGGCGGGTGATAAAAAATGTACCGAATTCGTCGCTCCAGAATGGAAGTTTGAAGCGCATTTAGCACCTTTAGGGATGCGTTTTTATACCGGCAATCAATTTCCTAAACAGTATAAAAACCAATTGTTTGTGGCGCAACATGGCTCATGGAATCGAACTAAGCCACATGGCTATCGCATTGTTTTAATTGAATTTAAAAATAATAAACCGGTTTCTGAAAAGGTTTTTATTAGTGGCTGGCTGACTAAAAATGATGAGGTTTTAGGCCGGCCAACAGATATTTTGCAAATGCCAGATGGAAGCCTATTGATAGCGGATGATACTTTAGGTGTTATTTATCGTGTGGTTTATGACAATCTAAACAAATGATTAAAGAATTTAAAATTAATAATAAGCAAGTGGCTTATAAAGGCTTTTTTCGCTTAGAAAAATATCAATTACAGCATACTCTTTTTAGAGGAGGATGGAGTAATGAAATTACCCGTGAATTATTTATGCGAGGTAATTGCGTTGCGGTAATACTTTACGATCCGAGCAGAGATGAAGTAGTTTTAATTGAACAATTTCGTGCAGGTGCTGTGTTAAGGCCTGAACATGCCTGGTTAATTGAAATTGTTGCAGGTGCTATTGAACCTGGTGAAACTGCGGAGCAAGTGGCTT
>CAZDMC010000298.1:0-2969 GCA_964506335.1 uncultured Methylomarinum sp.
TCAGCTAGCATTTTGTTTGTAATACAAAGAAGTTGCCTGAAATAGGGTAGCTATGTAACATTCTGATTTCTGCTTCTCTGCCTATCACCTTTGCAGCATCAAGACTATCTTTTAGTTTTTACTATTTAACCTCGCGAACGCATTATAAAAAAGAGACAAATTACTTATGGCACTTCATTGTGGAATTGTTGGTTTACCTAATGTTGGAAAATCAACATTATTCAATGCACTTACAAAAGCAACTATTGCAGCAGAAAACTATCCCTTTTGTACGATTGATCCCAATGTGGGCATTGTTTCCGTTCCTGATTCAAGAATGGGTTTGCTAGCTGAAATTGTGAATCCAGAACGCATTTTACCGGCCACTATCGAATTTGTCGATATTGCCGGGCTAGTGGCTGGTGCATCAAAAGGGGAGGGATTGGGAAATCAATTTTTGGGAAATATTCGTGAAACAGACGCCATCATTCATGTGGTGCGCTGTTTTGATGATGATAATGTGATTCATGTGGCTGGCAAAGTAGATCCGATTAATGATATAGAAGTCATTAATACCGAGCTGGCTCTTGCTGATATGGCTACTGTTGAAAAAGCACTACAACGGACAGTAAAAGCATCAAAATCCGGAAATAAAGAAGAGCTGGTAAAACAGCGGCTACTGGAAAAAATTTACAGTCATCTTGATAATGGTGGGCTTGTTCGTTCTCTGGATTTAACAGAAGACGAAGAAAAAATAATCAAAGAATTTTGTTTGATTACAATAAAACCTGTTTTATATATTGCCAATGTTCAAGATGATGGCTTTGAAGACAATCCAATGTTACAAAAAGTGCAACAACTTGCTGAAAATGAAGGTGCAAAGGTAGTACCCGTCTGCGCCGCAATAGAAGCTGAAATTGTACAGCTGGATGACGATGAAAAACAGGAGTTTCTTGAAGATTTAGGGCTTGAAGAACCTGGTCTAAACAGAGTAGTGAGGTCAGCCTACAAGCTACTAAATCTATCTACCTATTTTACAGCAGGTGTCAAAGAAGTGAGAGCCTGGACCATTCCGCTAAATGCAACTGCACCTCAGGCTGCGGGCGTAATTCATACAGATTTTGAGAAAGGTTTTATCCGGGCAGAAGTCATTTCTTACCAAGATTATATTGATAATAAGGGCGAACAAGGTGCAAAAGATTCCGGTAAATGGCGGCTTGAAGGAAAAGAATACAATGTACAAGACGGTGATGTTGTACATTTTAGATTTAATGTTTGACAATATCAGGGTTAGATTATAGAATTCTCGCTCTTAACAAGCCTTGTTCTAAACAAGATTGTCCAATACGGCGATATAGCTCAGTCCGGTTAGAGCGCGGGATTCATAACCCCGAGGTCCCAGGTTCGATCCCCGGTATCGCCACCATTAAATCAAAGACTTACGTCACTTTATCTGGTTTATGTTTGCCGCATGTAGTAGATTTGTCACATTTTTCTGATTTTCTGTAGTAACATTTTTAGCATATTCCTTTAAATGATCGCTAGATAAATGAGCGTACCTTAATACCATTGAATAATCTGCCCAGCCTCCTAATTCTTGTAGGGCGTTTAAAGATGTTCCATTTTGTACATGCCAGCTTGCCCAGGTATGCCTTAAATCATGCCAGCGGAAATTTTCTATGCCTGCACGTTTTAAAGCGTTTCTCCAGCCCCGTTTGTTTGCCTTCAGAATGGGGTTTCCTTTGTAGGTGAAAACATTAGTTGAGTGCTTACCTATTTGTCCACGCATTACACTAATTGCATTATCGTTTAATGGAACGGCAATATCTTTACCTGCTTTAGCCTGATCCCCGCCCGTGAATCCATGCGCAATGTCTTTGCATGTCTATTTGTTCCCATAACAATCCAGTTACATTTGCCTCCCTGAGTCCAGTGGCTAATGTAAATCGTGCCATAGCTTCAACATGGGTGGGCAATTCCTTAAACAATCGATTTGCTTCTTCATGTGTTATCCACCGTATCCTTTTTTTAGAAACTGGCAGTAATTTAATTGAAGGAACAAAATCAATCCACTCCCATTCATCTTTTGCTTTATTCAAAACTGAGCGAACAAAAGCCAGCATGTGGTTGACGGTTGAATTGCTAGCTCCTGTTTTTAATTTTTCAGTTTTTAGAAATTCAATCATTTCTTTATCAATTTGATGGTAAGCGACTGTCGCTACCACTTTGCCTTTTCAGGTAATTTTTGTTTTATCACATCGATATCATTGGATGTCAAAGGCAGCAATTCATCGATACGACTGTTGGGCCACGCAGGCAATTTTTCCAGGGTATCTTTTAACCACTCTGCGGGGTTCAGTCCATTGAGTTTTGCTGTACCCAGTAATGTCTGAATAGCTGCTGCACGTTGACCGGCTCGCTCTGACCCCGTAAATAACCAGTTCTTTTTTCCTATCGCGATGGGACGAATACAGTTTTCTACCGGGTTGTTATCAATGGGTAAATGCCCTGTTTCGGCGTAGCGGATCAGTGCCAGCCAGCGTTTTAATGTGTAATCTATCGCTTTAGCGGAGGCTCCGCCGTTGGCTGTGTTAACCCGGGTGTGTATTAGCCAGTCATGTAAAGATTTAAGAATCGGCAGGCTTTTTTCTGCACGCAGACTTTTACGTTCGTCAATAGTCAACTGCTTTCCTTCTACTTCTATCGTATAGAGCTGACCAATACGCTGCAACGCTTCAAAGGCCATAGAGCTTTGATTGGCATGGTGTAAATCAAAGAATTTACGCCGGGCATGTGCAAAGCAAGCCAATTCAATACAGGCGGCAGTTTGCTGTGTGCTGGTAAACAATGCTTTATAGCCTCCATAGTCATCAACCATCAGATGGCCTTGCCATTTCCCTAGGAACTCGCGCGCATGCGCTCCACTACGGCCAGGGTGGTAGTCGAAGACGACGATGCGCGGGCCTGAATCTAAATCATTGCTGCGATAG
>CAZDMC010000299.1:0-2946 GCA_964506335.1 uncultured Methylomarinum sp.
CAGCCTACATTGAGCACTCAAATAAAAAAAATGGAAGAAAACCTGGGTGTACAGATTTTTGAACGTAGCAATAAAAAGGTTTTGCCAACGGAGGTAGGCGAACAAATTATTGCTTCGGCTCGATCTATTCTGAACGAAGTCGAGCAGATCAAAGAACTGGCGGCAATGGCTCAAGATCCTCTGGCAGGTAATTTTAAGTTAGGTGCTTTTCCCACTTTATCGACTTATATTTTCCCTGATCTGGTTCCTGCCATTAGGCAAGAGCTACCCAGAGTGAGGTTGATTCTGATCGAAGAAAAAACCGAACCCCTTATTGAAAAACTGAAGCTGGGAGAGATAGATGCAGCTATGTTAGCACTACCTGTAGATGAATATTCTTTACACAGCGAATTTCTCTTTTCTGATGAATTCAAATTGGCCGTAGCGCCGGATAATGTGCTTGCAAAAAAGCAAACAATCGAGAAATCTGATTTACAACAGCAACAGTTATTACTACTGGATGAAGGCCATTGCTTACGTGGGCATGCATTGCAGATATGTCATTCAATTAGTGAGAAAGGGCAACAAGATGTCAGGGCAACAGGTTTAGAAACCCTTAGGCAAATGGTCAAAGCCGGTACAGGCATTACGCTTATACCTGAAATTGCGATTCATCAACCGGAATCCGACATTTGTTATTTACCTTTTAGCGATCCTAGACCTAGTCGTAGTATTGCTCTGGTGTGGCGTAAAACCAGTGTCAGAACTAAATTAATTCAGCATTTGGTCGAATTAATCAAAAAGACTGTAGCTGTTTGAACAGGTATAGATGAAATCAATCGTTTTTATAGGAACAATCAATTTTCCATTCTGTTAATTGGTCGATAGACTGGTCTTGTGCTAAAGATTGCACAATTATCTATTCCCTATTAAAAAACTGGAGAGAAAAAATGAATTCAACTGTCCCTAAGGTAGTATTCAAAACCCGTGTTCGCGATGAAAGTATCGGTGGAGTTAATCCTTTTCACTGGCAGGATGTCAGCACCGATGACATTTTTAAAGGAAAAAAAGTGGTTATTTTTGCACTGCCCGGTGCTTATACACCCACCTGTTCTAATACTCATTTACCTGGATTCGATGAAAAATATCAGCAATTGATCGACCAGGGTATTGATGAAATCTATTGTCTGAGTGTCAATGATGCCTTTACTATGTTCCAGTGGAGCAAACATCTGGAGATTAAACAGGTGAAAATGCTACCTGATGGCAATGCTGATTTTACCCGTGCCATGGGTATGCTGGTCAAAAAAGAAAACCTGGGCTTTGGTTATCGCTCATGGCGTTATGCCATGGTCGTTGATGATAAAAACATCGTCAAAATATTTAGCGAACCCGGACAATCCGATAATTTTCCGGAAGATCCGTTTACTGTAAGTGATGTTGATACCGTGCTTAATTATTTAAAACAACAGTAAAGCTATATTTCTGATTAGGCCAAACAGCCTGATTTAACCACAATGCAAGGAAAATCAAATGACTCATTACGATTATGATCTATTTGTAATTGGCGCAGGTTCTGGTGGCGTTCGAGCTGCACGTATGGCAGCAGGACTCGGTGTCCGGGTAGCCATTGTCGAAGACCTTTATCTGGGGGGTACCTGTGTTAATGTCGGCTGTGTTCCTAAAAAGCTGTTTGTCTATGCATCGCACTTTCGCGAGGATTTTAAAGCCGCAGCTGGATTTGGCTGGTCGCTAACAGAGCCGAAATTTAATTGGTCACATTTGATGGCTCAAAAAAATAAAGAGATAAAGCGGCTTCAAGGCATTTATCAAGGATTACTGGATAATTCGGGTGTTACCGTTATTGAAGGTAAAGCCCGTTTGCTTGATGCTCACACGGTTGGCGTGGGTCAACAGCAATTGAGTTGTGAACGGATTTTAATAGCGACAGGCGGATGGCCTTCAATACCTGATATCCCGGGAAAGGAAAACGCAGTTAGTTCTAATGAAATGTTTGCATTAGAGCAGCTTCCAAAGCGAATTTTAATTGTTGGAGGCGGTTATATTGCGGTGGAATTTGCCGGGATAATGCATGGCCTGGGCGTAGATACAACGCTTTGTTATCGAGGCGATAAACTGCTGCGCGGTTTTGATCAAGATATCAGAGAATTTGTTGTTCAGGAAATGTGCAAAAAGGGAATTAAAATTCTGTTTAATACCCAAATCAACAAGCTTGAAAAAAGAGGCCGTTGTTTTATAGCACATAGTAATCAAGGTGATGAATTTGAAACGGATTTGATTTTGTACGCAACGGGTCGAAAACCGAATACTTCGGGTTTGGGACTCGAATCTGTCGGCGTGAAGCTGGATAGCAAAGGCGCAGTAAAAGTTAACGATGATTATCAAACAAATATCCCATCAATTTTCGCATTAGGTGATGTGACCAATCGCTTAAATTTAACACCGGTTGCTACCGCTGAAGCAATGGCATTGGTTAATAGATTGTATACAAAAAATCAGACCCCGGTTGATTATGATAATATTCCCACTGCAGTTTTCAGCCAGCCTAATATTGCTACTGTTGGACTCACTGAAACTGAAGCGAAAAAGCGGCATACAGATATCAAAGTATACACATCTGTTTTTACACCCATGAAACATACGCTTTCAGGGTTTAAAGAAAAAACCCTGATGAAAATGATTATCAGAAAAAGTACCGATCAAGTATTAGGTATTCATATGGTCGGTGCCGATGCCGGTGAAATCATTCAGGGAATGGCGGTGGCCATTAGAGCGGGTGCAACAAAAGCTGTATTTGACTCGACTATTGGTATTCACCCTACCGCTGCAGAAGAGTTTGTGACCATGCGATAGTTAATTCCTCGCTTTATCCTAGATAAATCAGTTGACCGCTCAGTTGGTGCATAAGCATTTGAATAGTTAGCATAACTTAGCTTAATATATCTC
>CAZDMC010000300.1:0-2943 GCA_964506335.1 uncultured Methylomarinum sp.
AAAAAAATCCGTTCAGCTTTTTTTCTGGCTCGGTCAATCATATTTTCCAGTAATTTAGCACCCACGCCTTGCTTTTGAACATCTGGATCCACGCAAATATTCATAATATGGGCTTCACCTACTGCCATTGATACAATGCTGTAACCCACAATAATATCCAGCTCTTCACAAATCCAGCAACTATAATTTGTTGCAGCTAAACATTCTTTAAAAATCTGTTCACTCCAGGGGAAATTATAATTTTTTCCTTCAATTTCCTCCACAGCTTGCAAATCTTCCAATCGCATTCTACGCAAGCGCATTAAATCCTTTCTATCCACTGAATCCGGAAAAACTTTGGCATAAAACTCTTTATCCGCATCGTAGACAACAAAATCTCTAACCGTATCCAATATTTTCCATATACTCATATTATTGTATTTTTTTTTGATATATATTATTAGCCAATTGCAGGTCTTGCCAGGCTTTTCGCTTTTCTAGCAAAGACCTTAATAAATAAGCCGGGTGATAAACCACCACTAGTGGAATATCATTTATCTGGTGAGAAACGCCTCTGAGTTTTGACAGCGGTTCACTGGTTTTTAATAATGCCTGAGCAGCCACTCGCCCGACAGCCAGAATGATTTTAGGTTTTACTAATGCAATCTGCTGTTGCAAGAATTGATTACAGGTGTCGATCTCTTCAATCTTTGGGTCTCTATTATTGGGCGGCCTGCATTTAAGAATATTAGCAATATACACAGATTCTCTGCTTAATCCTATAGCTCGAATCATTTCAGTCAATAATTTCCCAGCCTGACCCACAAATGGCTTGCCTTCCAAGTCTTCATTTTGTCCCGGGACTTCACCAATAAACATCCAGTCTGCATTGATATTTCCTGAGCCAAATACCGTTTGTGTTCTGCTATTACATAGTTCACAGCTTTTACATTCAGACACCTGCTTTTCTAAAACAGACCATTTTTCGCTGATTAAGTCTGAAAGCTGTTCCGCTATATCTACCCTTTGTAATTCTTTCTCGTTTAATGAATATGCTAACTCAGGCTTGTCACTATATCTAGGAATCCAGACATCAATTCCCATAGCCTCCAGGTATTGTAATCGAGTTGCATTATTCATTTTTAATCATACAAGGGTATAAAGTAGCATGACTCCCTTTTCACCTTATAAATAAGGCAAAAAGGATATTCAAACAAAGAAAACTCAAACATTGCCTTTTTGAGGATGTTTACGCAGTTCAGATATTCGTAATTTGCACACTGCATTAATATAAGCTTTAGCGGAGGCTATCACAATATCGGTATCTGCACCTTGTCCATTAACAATGCGCCCGGCTTTTTCCAGACGAACAGTCACTTCTCCTTGTGCATCAGTACCATTTGAAATACTATTTACTGAATATAATTCCAGAGTAGCATCCGATTTAACCAGGCTTTCTATAGCCTTTAAACTGGCATCCACTGCGCCGCTACCTACTGAACTGCCGGTTAATTCTTCTTTATTAATAAGCAGTGTTACTGTTGAATCAGGGATTTCCCCCGTCTCAGAGCACACTTTTAAAGCAATCAGTTTAATCTGTTCTTCCTCTGCATCAAAACTGACTTCAGAAATCAATGCCTGTAAATCTTCATCCACTATCTCATGTTTCTTATCAGCCAATTGTTTAAAACGAAAAAAAACATTATTCAACTCTTGTTCACTTTTAAATTCATGCCCCAAACCGGTCATCCGGCTTTTAAATGCATTACGACCGGAATGTTTTCCCAATACCATCTTATTAGCAGACCAACCGACATCTTCGGCTTTCATTATCTCATAGGTTTCTGGATTTTTTAGCACACCATCCTGATGAATTCCAGCTTCATGGGCAAAGGCATTAGCCCCAACTATGGCTTTATTAGGCTGAACAGGAAAACCGGTAATAGATGAAACCAGCTTGGAGCAAGTTAAAATCTCCCTAGTATCTATTTCTGTCTGACAATCAAACACATCGTGCCGTGTACGCACAGCCATTACCACTTCTTCTAAAGAAGCATTTCCAGCGCGTTCACCCAAACCATTAATGGTACACTCAATTTGCCGCGCACCATTCATGACTGCTGCTAGAGAATTAGCCACTGCCAAACCCAAATCATTATGGCAATGCACTGAAAAAACAGCTTTGTCAGCATTGGGAATACGCTGAATCAGGTTAGCAATGGTGGCTCCAAACTGCTGAGGTACACTGTATCCAACGGTATCGGGGATATTAAGCGTAGTTGCACCGGCATTGATCACCGCTTCTAAAATGCGACACAAAAAATCTTCATCAGAACGCCCAGCATCTTCGGGTGAAAATTCAACATTATCGGTATATTGTCTAGCCCGTTTTACCGCTTTTACCGCATATTCAATCACCTGCTCAGGTTCCATATTTAATTTCATTTTCATATGGATGGGTGATGTCGCAATAAAGGTGTGAATGCGAGAGCTGTTAGCACCTTTCAAGGCTTCACCGGCTCTATCTATATCTTTATCCAATGCACGGGCAAGCCCACAAACAGTACTATCTTTTATGGTATTTGCAACGGCCTGAACGGCTTCAAAATCACCAATACTAGCAGCCGGAAAACCTGCTTCAATAATATCGACTTTCAAACGCTCAAGTGCTTTAGCAATTCTGACTTTTTCATCTCGCGTCATTGACGCGCCGGGGCTTTGCTCGCCATCGCGCAAAGTTGTATCAAATATAATTAGTTTATCTTTCATGAGAACTCCATTCATGAAATATTTTCAACATTGCTGTTGAAATCAAAAAAAGGGGGATTACTGGTTTTTAATTAGAAAGATTTTATGCCACTAGGGCAATAATCTTAATAGAAAGCTATGGCGAGGAAATAAAGCAACACGCACAACGACTTCACCAAGGGTTGGTTTAAGCGCTAAATATTGTGCAGTGTTAAA
>CAZDMC010000301.1:0-2943 GCA_964506335.1 uncultured Methylomarinum sp.
TGTCAATATTATTGACCTAAACAAAAAAGAAGGTCAGGACTGGAGATCCTTTTTTTCTTTTTATAAAATAATTAAAAAATACAAGGTTGATATTATACATACCCGAAACCTGGCGGCCATAGAATACCAGCTTCCCGCCTTTTTAGCCGGTGTTAAATACAGAGTACACAGCGAACATGGCTGGGATGTTTTTGATCCCGATGGAAATAATAAGAAGTACCAATTATTACGTCGTATTCTTAGCCCTCTGGTTCAAACATTCATTCCTCTTTCAAGACATTTAGAAGATTATCTGCTTAAAAAAGCAAACATTCCTGCAAAAAAAATACAAAGAATTTGTAATGGTGTTGATACTGAAAAGTTTTACCCAGGCAAAACAAAACAACGCTCAGCAGATTGCCCACTCCCTTTTGATGAAAATACTATTTATATCGGAACTGTAGGCAGAATGCATGGCGTAAAAGACCAGATAACATTAGTCAACGCTTTTATTCATTTAATGAGAACACATTCTGAATTAGCTGGACAGGTCTATTTACTGCTCGTAGGTGCAGGCCCTCTTAAAGTAGAAGCGATTGAGTTACTGGAAAAAAATCAGTATTTAAAATATGCCTGGCTAGCTGGCGAGCGCAAAGATATTGCCGAAATAATGCGATCACTGGATATTTTTGTTTTACCCTCGCAAGCAGAAGGTATTTCCAATACCATCCTGGAAGCCATGGCAACAGGTTTACCTGTCATTGCAACAGCAACAGGTGGAAATCCTGAATTAGTCAAAAATGAGGAAACAGGTCTATTAGTACCCTGCTCTAATCCACAGGCCATGGCAAATGCTTTGTTTTTATTAATTTCAGACAAAGCAAAAAGGCAGCAATTGGGCGAGAATGGTTATCAACGAGTGTTAGCAAACTTTTCAATTCAGGCCATGGTAAACAAATATACTGCCGTATACGACTCATTAACACTAAAAAGGAATCAATAAAATGTGTGGCATTGTTGGAATTTTTGATATAAACGGAAAGCGTGAAATCAATCGTGATTTATTACAGATAATGAATGAAAGTCAATTTCACCGAGGCCCAGATGAAGGCGGCCTGCATATTGAAGCCGGCTTAGGCTTAGGGCACAGACGTTTATCCATTATTGATTTATCCAGTGGTCAACAACCTATGCATAGCGCCGATGGCCATGTGGTTTTGACCTATAACGGTGAGGTTTATAACTTCCCTGAATTACGCAAAGAATTAGAAGCATTAGGCTATGCTTTTAAAACCCATTGTGATACCGAAGTCATCGTTTATGCCTGGCAAGCCTGGGGTGAAGACTGTGTTTTACATTTACGCGGCATGTTTGCCTTTGCTATCTGGGATAGAGACAAACAGACTTTGTTTTTAGCCCGTGATCGACTGGGCATTAAGCCCTTATTCTATTCGCAACTTAATAATGGTCAATTTATTTTCTCCTCAGAATTAAAAGCCCTGAAACACCATCCTCAATTATCCAAAAAAATCGACCCCACCGCCATAGAAGACTATTTTGGTTTTGGCTATATCCCAGACCCTAAAACCATTTATAAAAATGTCTATAAATTAGAACCAGGCTACTGTTTAACCATAAAACGAGGTTCAAAAAACCATCAACCCCGGCAATATTGGGATGTTAATTTTAATCATAGCCTCCAGGGTTCTGAACAAGAACTAGGCGAAACATTAATCGAAAAACTACGAGAAGCTGTAAAAATCCGCACCGTAGCCGATGTACCCCTGGCTGCTTTTTTATCGGGCGGTGTTGATTCTAGCGCAATTGTTGCCATGATGGCCGGATTGACAAATGACCCCGTCAATACCTGTTCCATCTCTTTTGGTGACCCAGAATTTAATGAATCGCCATTTGCTGCAAAAGTTGCGGAGCAATATCATACCGCCCATAGAGTAGAACAGGTTGACCCAGAAGATTTTAGTCTAATCAATCAACTGGCGGGAATATATGATGAACCCTATGCTGATAGTTCTGCCCTGCCCACCTACCGAGTCTGTGAATTAGCCAAAAAACAGGCAACGGTTGTGTTGTCTGGTGACGGCGGCGATGAAAACCTGGCCGGCTATAGACGTTATCGCTGGCATACCTATGAAGACCGGATGCGACAAATAATGCCAGATGCTATCAGAAAACCTTTATTTGGTTTTCTCGGTCAGGTTTATCCAAAAGCAGACTGGGCGCCTAAAATATTCAGAGCAAAATCAACGTTTGAATCGATAAGCAGAGATTCTTTAGAAGGTTATTTTCATAGCGTTTCTGTTAATTCTAATGCTATTCGATCTTCCCTGTTTAGTGCATCATTAAAAAGCGATCTGCAAGGCTATCAGGCCGTTGAGGTATTTAGACGACACCTGAACAATGCACCTAGCCATAACGCTCAGTCTTTAGTACAATACCTGGATATAAAAACCTATTTGCCCGGGGATATTTTAACCAAAGTAGACAGAGCCAGTATGGCGCATTCTCTGGAAGTTAGAGTGCCCTTACTGGATCATCAATTAGTAGAATGGATTGCCAGTTTACCGCCAGAGTTAAAATTAAAAGGTCGAGAAGGCAAGTATATATTTAAAAAATCACTGGAGCCTTTTTTACCCAATGACATTTTATATAGACCCAAAATGGGGTTTGCAGTACCTCTGAGCAATTGGTTTAAAGGACCTCTAAAAAATAAAGTCAGAGACTCACTACTGGGTGAAACCATGTCGGATTGTGGTTTGTTTGATCAAGGATTTCTGACTAAAATTGTAACGCAACATCAAAGCGGTTTGAGAGATTATAGTTCTCCCATCTGGTCGTTATTAATGTTTGAGTGTTTTTTAGGTGATAATAGTTTATAGTAGGATTTTCTCAGAACCTGTTCAAGATCGTTACGAGCCGCTGTCAATTGTGTGCGGACGGAGCGCA
>CAZDMC010000302.1:0-2922 GCA_964506335.1 uncultured Methylomarinum sp.
ATTTGTTTTATCGGAACCTGAAGATACTGATCCCTCTAAGTGTTTAGAAGAGGGTGAGATCTTGTTTTTTTAAAAATACTTTCCTTCAACCTAGAAAAATCAGTTGAAATTTACTAAATAAAGATGACAATTAAAGAAGTTCTTACCACTCTGCCCCAATATATTCTGCCGCATCATTTTCTTTCTGCATTGATGTCAAAATTTACCCACTCAGAAATTAAAGTGTGGAAAAATTTAATGATTAATCAAATCATTAAATTTTATGGGGTCAATATGTCTGAAGCCAAAGAACAAGACATTGAAAACTTTGCCAGTTTCAACCAGTTCTTCACCCGTGAACTAAAAGCGGATGTCAGGCCTGTTACATCAATCAATAATGCCATAGCCTGCCCTGCTGACGGCGCGGTAAGCCAGGCTGGTTTAATTGAGCAAGGCAGCATATTTCAGGCAAAAGGAAAATCTTTTACAACCGTTGATTTATTAGGCGGTAATAAGCAGAGAGCCGCTGCTTTTGAAAATGGTCATTTCAGCACTATTTATTTGTCCCCAAAAGACTATCATCGCTTGCACATGCCCATTAAAGGAACATTGACCGAAATGGTTCATATTCCGGGACGATTATTCAGTGTAAATACTGCAACTACAAACTCAGTGCCTGGTCTTTTTGCCAGAAATGAGCGTGTTGCCTGCTTATTTGATACAGAAATAGGATCTATGGCATTAATTCTGGTCGGTGCGATTTTTGTCTCTAGCATCGAAACCACCTGGCATGGTGTAGTGACTCCTCCCACTATTGAATCAATACGAAGCTGGCAGTATCGCGATAATGCGCCTGTTATTGAAAAAGGAGAGGAAATGGGACGCTTTAATATGGGGTCAACTATTATTGTTCTGTTTGGGAAAGACAAGGTTGAATGGGATAGCTCTTTTAAAGCAGGGGAAACAGTTAAATTAGGTGAGTTAATAGGTAAGGTGCCTTCCCTGGCATAATAAAAATGAATATTACTTCATTTCAACAAACATGTTTTTTGCAGCGCCACACTCTGGACATTCCCAGTCATCAGGTACGTCTGCCCAGAGCGTTCCAGGTGCAATTCCAGTTTTTACATCACCTTTAGCTTCATCATAAATATGTCCACACAGTTTACATTTATATTTTTTCATTTTTTACATTCCTACTTTTATGTTTTCTAAAAATTCAATGACTTTTTAAAGCCATTGATGTGATTCTACATGATGAAATATCATCATCAAACCAAAACTCCATTTTCGTATCAAACACTCTATGCCAATTGCTGATTATATAATGCTGCTATTAAATTTGCCTGATAGACCATCCCGACAAGACGGCGCTCTTTATTAACAATAGGTATTTGCCGGTAGCCCTGAACAGACATTAATGAAATAAGTTCTGAAATATGAGCCGTTTCAGGTAAAGTAACAACAGAATGAGTCATTATTAAACCAACGGCTTCGGGCTTATTGGTTTTTATATTAGCAGTACGCCGAATAAAGCCACGAAATTTATTCTGAAAACTATCGTATGCCTGTAGATCAATATTTTTAAAAAAATCATGCCAGGTAATGATGCCAATTATACGTTTTGCCTTGTCAATTACCGGCATGGCTTTTAATTTATTACTGTGCATAATGTGCCAGGCTTGTTCTACTTCTTCACCAAATTCAAGCGTAGCCACCTCTTTTATCATAATATCTGAACATGAAATATCACCTCTGATACGCTGAAAGGCGTTCATTTCTGCATTTGACATTAAATGACATAATTCAGCATGGCTAAGATCAAGAAATACATTGCTGTGTTGCAAGGCCAGTGTCAGGTCTTGTTCTGAGAAACCAATATGATGGCTGGGTTCAATGACACAATGGCGTTGATCCTTTTCTTTTTTAACAGGCACAGAGCTGGGGTATTCTCTACTCATCACCCATCTATTGATTATTATTGCCAAAACCAGCAGCGTAAAAACATTAATGGCTACAGGAACCAAAACAAATGAATAGCCTAAAGAAGTAATTGATGTTCCAGCCATGATGGGGGTTAAGCTGGTCGCGGCAGCTGGCGGGTGTAAACAACGCAATAACAGCATCATTACGATTGAGCCACCCACCGCACAGGCGGCGGCAGTTGATATTTCCACAATATTTAACGCACAAGCCATACCAACCATTGCTGATACCAATTGACCTCCCACAAATGACCAGGGTTGAGCGAGAGGGCTACTGGGAATAAAAAACAGAATAATGGCAGATGCTCCCATAGAAGCAACAATGATGGGATAACCCGGCCAGGGCGAGATAATTTTAGTGATTAAAGCAATAAAAAAGATGGAACAAAAACAGGCAATCAAGGAAAGCAACTTGGCTTTAATGCTTAAATTGACGGGGTCAATGGTGAAAATGTTGAAAAACTGAGCTATTTTCATGACATAAATCATAGCTAATTAAATTAAAACAGATGATAACAGCGCTGTATCATATTATCCTAGAAAGATCAGTTGGGCGCGGATTTATAGTGCAAGCTATTGGTTTAACCTAGAAAAATCAGTTGATCACGGATTTTTCTAGGATCATGATTAACGGGTGGTTTTATTTGCCTCGGGATGGTGATATTTATAATCCGTAAACTAGGGCTGTATATTTGTCGCGGCGATAGTTGCACTATAAAAATGCATTTTAAATTAAATTTTGCCCTCTTTTAACTCGATAATAACACCCATTTTCAGCACCCCCCCCCTTTAACATTATCCTTTGTATATATACAAAGATAGATTAAGCTGTTTAACTGGATAACTAACCTTTTGTACGTATATCAACTTTAAACAGGCATGGTATTTGCTTTAAACAAAAAACCATCCAAACAGTTAAGTCATAGTTAATCAAAATTGTTATTTTCCAATTTGCAAA
>CAZDMC010000303.1:0-2911 GCA_964506335.1 uncultured Methylomarinum sp.
ACCGCTTAATAACAAAGCAGGGGTTGCCCCTAAGGAATCGTCCAGTTTTTTTATAGTCACCTGTTCCAAGTCGGCATCATAAAAATAGACTTTACCCTTATCAGAAACAATTTCCTGAATAAAGGGGGTTTTATAGCTCCAGCGAAACCTGCCAGGACGACTTAAATAAAACTGACCCTGACTTGTTTGTACAGGCTGATTATTTTCATCCAGCGTTACCTGTTTAAAATCAGCTGTTAATGTTTTGGTGGACGCTAAAAATGATTTTAATTGTTTAAACGGGAGTGGCTCTGCATTCACACTGTGCAGTAACATTGTAGATAAAATAATCACCCCTTTTATCCCCATTTTATTTGCTTTTTTCATTTAAAATTTATCCTGTAAAAATTCGTTAAACCAGGTTTTTGCTTTATTGACCGTGGAAGCGACACAAGCAGAATAGTGTTCAGGGGCTGAACCTTTTATGAATGGATATGCAATAGCACCCTCACACTCCTCATTGGCAAGCGATCCATTAGCAGGATCAATCCAGTGGGTTTCTATATTCTCTGGCGCAATCAAATAAACAGGCTGTGTTGAAATTTTCTTCAACAAATCTGTCCATATTTGTAACGCACCACTTGCGCCGGTTAATCCGGAGGGTTTATTGTCATCTCGTCCAACCCAGACAACAGAAAGAAAATCACCACTGAACCCTGCAAACCAGCTGTCTCTTAGTTTATTTGTTGTTCCGGTTTTGCCGACTAAATCAAACTTTTTCGGTATATATAAATAAGCGGATCGACCCGTTCCAATATGCATCACTTGTTGTAGCATTTTATTCGTTAAATAAGTAGCTGCAGGGTCTACTGCTTGGCGTAACGTATAAGAATAACTTTGCAAGCGTTCCCCATCTGCTGCGATAACCGCCTGGATGGATCGTAAAGGTGTTGCAAAGCCGTCGCCTGCAAAAGTCTGGTACATTTGAGTCACTTCCAGTGGTGTTAACGGCGATGCACCTAATAATAATGAAGGAAACAAATTCACGGGTCTGCTTACCCCCATGTTTTTTAACGTTTTCGCAATTCTGGCAATGCCAATATCCATTCCCAGGTGAACTGTTGCCAGGTTATAGGATTTGGCTAACGCGGTATGGAGAGGAACATAACCATGTTCTTTATTGTCATAATTTTTAGGCCGCCAATCCTGCCCTTTTTTGCCTTTAACCGTTATTGCCGTGTCACTTATTTTTGTTATTATATTATAGCGGTCTGGATATTCCAGTGCGGTTAAATAGATCACAGGCTTAATCAAAGAACCTATCGGCCTGATAGCATCTAAGGCTCTGTTAAAGCCTACACCTCTTGGGTTTCTACCGCTAGCCAGAGCGACAATTTCAGCCTTCTCCCTGCGTGTAACTATAGCTGCAGTTTCCAGATTTTTACTATTGGGTCTTTTTTCTAATTGTGCTAATTTCTGGACAATCGTTTTTTCTAAAATATTTTGTATGCGTGTATCCAGTGTAGTAAATATCCTTAGCCCTTCAGAAGTTAGGTCATCTTCTCTATATTCTTGCCTTAATTGTCTTTTAACCAAATCCAGAAAACCAGGATAACGATTAACTGAACGATGGGTTCGAGAAATAACATTAAGCTTTTTCTGTCTGGCTGCGATGGATTGCTTCTTGGTAATATAGCCTTGTTGATGCATCTTTTCCAGCACCAGATTACGGCGTTTAATAGCACGATCACTGTACCGTCTGAGATCATAATAGGAAGGTCCACGCACTAAAGCAACCAGTGCGGCTACATCATGTAATGGCAGGTTTTTTAAAGGTTGTCCAAAATAAAACTCACTAGCCAAACCAAATCCGTGTACAGCACTGGCGCCATCCTGACCCAAATAAATTTCATTAAGATAGGCTTCTAAAATCTCATCTTTCTGATAATGATATTCTAAAATCAGTGCCATAAAGGCTTCATTTATTTTACGCCATAAGCGTTTTTCAGAGCTAAGATAGAAATTTTTTGCTAATTGCTGGGTGATTGTGCTACCCCCCTGCACTACTGTTCCAGCCTTGATATTCGCCCATAAAGCACGGGCAATTGCTTTGAATGAGACGCCATAATGATGATAAAAGTCACGATCTTCTGTAGCCATCAGGCCTTGAACCAGGGCATCTGGGGTGGTTTCCAGTTTTATCAGAATACGATCTTCTTTTCGACTGGGATAGAAACTACCAATTTGCACAGGATCCATTCTTAGAATGGGTACTTCCAGGGAAGTCTTAAGATTTATTATTTTTTTAACCGCAGCTGTTGAAAATTTAATGATTAAGGGCTGGCTTTGCTGAGTTTTGTCCGCGAAATTAAAGCTTCTGGTTTTCAGGCGGATCTCTTGGCCTTTTTTAAAATAGGTGCCGACTGATGACAACCGATAATCTCGCCGATAATGTAATTCCAGTAATAAGTCTTCAAAATCAGTTGCAGAAATTTTATAGCCCTGATATATCTCAACAGGACTTGCATAAACTCTGGCAGGAATTGACCAGCGCTTACCTTCAAACTGTTTACGAACGATATAATCCAGATAACCGATATAGGAAAAAAACAGAAAAGCAAAAATCAATAAAGAATAGACTAATAGTCTTTTAAACCAATGTAACGGTTGTCTATTAACTTTATTTTTTCCGGTTTTACTCTTTTTAACGGCACTCTTTCTCGATTTTTTAGGCATCAGACATTAAAAAACATTCATAAACAAAACCTATTATCTAATATTTTGCCCATTAAAAATATCTACTTTTGTTTTTATATACCCTGTGCCGTTTTAACTGTACAGGGTATATAAAAACTGAAAAAAATAGAGTGATTTACAGTTTATAGTAAAGATTCTATTTTATTTTCCCCATTCATTAAATCTAATATTGAAA
>CAZDMC010000304.1:0-2909 GCA_964506335.1 uncultured Methylomarinum sp.
GCTGTAATGGTTTGAGAAAAGGGATTTAATAATCGGCTTAGAATGATTTCTTATACTCCGCGCGGTCACGGATGTGGAATTTATAACGTGTTGATTCTTGTTGATAGCAAGGCGCTGAAACGGGCGCATAGCAGGCTATGCAACTGTTTCAGCAACGCAGCTATCGGCAAGAATCAGCCGTTAGAAAACCGCAGTCGTGACCGCGCGAAGTATATATACTCTTTGCGTTTAAGAATCCTCGTTTTTAGTGCGTAGATTATTATGATGGGCTAGGCATAAAGCAGCAGGAATAGTAGTACCTTTCAATGCTTTATAACAAGGTCCATCGCGATGATTTGCGTGTTAAAAGTGAGGGGTTCTTGAGCATACAAGAGTCTACTTAACTGTTTTTGGTTTTTTCACTCATTTGATTTAACAAAGACTGACGCTCTTCTTGCAGTTTTTCAATTTTTTTGTCGTTTCGTGTTATCCCTTTTTCCAGAATTAAGCGATAAGTTTCATCACATCCTTTTAACGATTCAGTCAAACGCTGTTTATGTTCAAGTTTGGCTTTTTCTTCAGTATCTATTAATTTTATTTTGTCGAAAATGTGCTGAAAACTATTTGAATCATTTTTCACGCTTTCTTCATTGTTCTCCTTGTTTATATCAGGATCAATTTTTTTAAAAATTTCTTCATAGGAAGTATGAATGTAGGCTTCCAATAATAAAATATCAATTTCTTTTCCCTGGTCATCAAAGGCGATAATTTGCTTATTTTTGACTAATGATTTTAAATTCTTGAGGTTTTTTTGCAAAAATTCATCAAAGGGTAACGGTGGATCTATACTTTTAAATCCAAAAAATGATTTTACTTTTGCAATATAGCAATCTGAAAAATTCACCATAGTAAAGCCGCTAGTTAGTGATTCCTAAAATTGATCCACGTTTTTCATCTGAAGGTAAGACTCTTAGCCCAATGCCAGGAACTTTTCTTATCATTTTAAAAAATGCGAGGGAAAGTATGAAAGTAAAGAGAAATGCAGTGATGATGCCGATTAATTGAATAATACCTTGCTGGATTCGAATATGGGTGTTTTCCATGAATCCTAATACGCTGTGTTCGGAATAAAACAGGCTATTGTTCTGGACAAAAAAGTCAGTATCCAATTGTCCGAAAAAGGCCACACATAAGGTTCCCCAAACACCGCAAAAACCGTGGACAGCTACAGCACCCACGGGATCATCTAGTTTAAGTTTATAGATAAGAAAATCTAAGGAATAATTATGTATAAAACCGGCAGCAACGCCAATAAATAAAGCTTCATAGGGACTAACACTGTTACAAGAGGCAGTAATAGCAACCAGCCCGCCTAGAATACCGCCTAATAATTTTGGAAAAATTGCATATTTATCCCGGCTTTGGGTCAAGGCATGAAAAAATGCAGTTATTCCAGCGGCAGAACCGGCAATAATGGTGTTTAGAATAATCGGTGCGATAGTTTCATCGTATTTTAATTGGCTTCCACCATTAAAGCCCCACCAGCCAAACCAGAGGATAAGCACACCCAATGTTGAGTAGCCGAGGTTAGACGGAGTAAAATCTTTAGTATTGACATTGCCCTCTTTGTCATAGCGGCCAATGCGAGGGCCAATTTCGATAATTCCAGCCAAAGCAATCCAGGCACCTACAGAGTGTACAACGGTTGACCCGGCAAAATCCCTAAATCCTAATGCGTATAGCCAGCCTTGGTCATTTTGGTAAAAAGTACCCCCCCAGGCCCAATGACCAAATACAGGATAAATCAGTGTACCTATAAAAACAGATAAAGCGATGTAGGGTATTAATGCGATACGTTCTGACATTGCACCGGAGACAATGGTTGCTGCAGTTGCGGCAAATGCCAGTTGGTAAATAAAGAATTCAAGACCTAGATATTGGTCTGCTATAGTTATTTTGACGTTTTCCATAACTTCTGCTGTGGGTCCAAACAAATTAGTGCCGATTAGCCCGTTAAACGAATCGCCAAACATTAAGCCAAAACCGACTAGAAAATAAACCAGGCTAATAATTAACCAATCCAGAATATTCTTAATAGCGACGTTGTCATTATGCACTTTTCTTACCATGCCAGCTTCAAAGGTTTTAAACCCCGCCTGCATAAAGAAAACCAGGACACCGGCAATCAATACCCAAAACCGGTCAAGATAGTCACTGGTTACACCATAGGATTTATTAAGTGTATTTAACTTGTTATTTATTTTATCTATCGCTAATGAGTTTTCTTCGCCATATTTATATAAAAAATTATTTTCTTCAATACTGGCTTTATTGGTGCTAATGTTTGTCTGGTTTTTCTTAATATATTCAGCGTCTTGTAAAACCTGTTTTTGAATTATTTCTGTAGTTTGTTCGGTAGTTTTTAATCGTCTATTAATATGCCTTATACTTTTTTTATTATGTTCTATTTTTTTATCTGAGGTATGTAATTGATCATAAATATTAGTAATATTTGATTTGTTGAAACGGGTCTTTTTATTTAAGCTGAAATTAGTAGCGTTAATACCATTATAATTAGATTTAACTTTATTAATTCCCAAGGCATTTTTTTGAATATTTTGTGAATTTTGCTCCATCTTTTGAATAAGCTGGGAGGCAACACTCACGTTAGGTGATAAATTATTATGACTAGCGGAAATAGAACTGTGCTCAGTATCAGCCAGGCTGATGTGATTGAATATTGAGAGCAGCAAGATTAGCTGAAAAAAAAATCGTTTCATATTCGTGTTTAAGTTTAAACGGGAGTATTGATAGCTTAGAAATTTGATGAAATTTCTTGTCCATCTTTATTGTTATAGTCATTAAATAGTTTGTGCACCTAGGAGGCTGTCCGAGAATAGAAAGTCTACTGCGGAAAAGCTGATTTTGGC
>CAZDMC010000305.1:0-2899 GCA_964506335.1 uncultured Methylomarinum sp.
AGCAAGGCAAATAGGGAGCCTGCAATATATTTACCCCCTTTTTTTTGAAGAATATAATAAATGAATGAAATAGCGATGGCTAAAAAAGCAAAAAATGTCAGCCAGATCAAGGGCAGGCTATAATTCATTTCAACAAAGCCCGGCCCATGAAATATGGGTTCGTGCCGATCCTCATACACAAGACCCACCTTGTCTAAGTAGATAGCCCAGGCTTGAATGAAAACAATCATAGCAATTAAAGCGGTCAGATGAATTTTTCCAGCGGTTGAAAAAACCGATGACTTGTCAGTGGTTTTATTAAGACAGTTCCAGTAAAAAAATGCAGTCGCCATAAAAATTAAAGCAAAGGTGATTATCAATTCCAGATACATTAACCTGTAGACGGGATAGGAAAACAAATAAAAACTGATGTCTTTGCCTAAGACGGGATCATCAATACCCGATTTAACCTGAAAGAAAAACAGTAAAATACTTTCCCAGTTTTGTGCGACAGGAATTAATACCGGGAAGGTAAACAGCATTGATAAGGGTAGAAATTTCATCACTGACCTTTGACTGAAAAAACGATTGCTCCAGCCGTCTTCAATTGTTTCATCATTTTGACTGACAACACATTTGATGTTTTTTGCAATCAGTAAAAAATTGCTGTAGATAAGCGTAGTGGTCAGTAGAAAAATAGAGCCCACTATCAAAGTAAGATAGCCCTCACGGCGCAGAAAATAGGCTGAATAATCCAGCGAGGAAAACCACCAGAACTCCACTATAAAATTAAGTGCAAAGGAAATGAAAACACTGACTACCAGAATGGCAATCAAGGCATAACCGAGGATTTTAATTAAAGTTTTTTTGGCTACAGTCATAATCGGGTGGTCAGGTTTGGATTTATTAAAACTTCTTTATGAATAATAAAAGCTCAGATGATTTGTTGTCCTTTACATAGAGTCATTTTTTTCTGCAGGATCTTTCTCTGTCATATAAAAACTACTGTCACGATAGATTTCATGTACATGTCTTAAGCCCACCATAATGACAGAAGCAACCGGCAGTGCTAACAAGACACCAAAAAATCCAAATAATTGACCACCCGCTAATATTGAAAACATCACAGCTACCGGGTGTAAGCCTACTTTATCACCCACTAGCCAGGGTGTTAACAGCATACTTTCTATCATTTGTCCGACCATAAATACGATGGCAACCGGTATCAATATCATCACATCCTGGAATTGCAGGAATGCGGCTATACAGGCGACAACAATGCCAACCGAAGCACCTAAATAAGGAACGAAGCTAATCAATCCTGCCATTACACCGATCAATATAGCCAGGTTTAGCCCGACAATACTTAAACCAGCACTGTATATAATACCTAATGCCAGCATGACATAAAATTGTCCATGCATAAAAGCAGCTAAAACGGTATTGGTTTCTATTGCCAGATTTTTTGCTGTCGATGCAGAACTGCGAGGTATTAAATTATGGATTTTTTCTACTAAAATATCCCAGTCACGTAATAAATAAAAAGTAATCACCGGAATTAAAACCAAATTCATTAGCCATTTTGCTATGACTGCGCCTGAATAGGAGAGTGTACCCATTAATGTCAATGCACCCTTCCCTGCCTGTTGCCAGTGTTTTCTGATAACAGACACTAATTTATCAGTTTCTATCCGGTTTATTTCAAAACCCAGTGTTTCCCCCACCCAAGGAATAACGGTTGCATTAATCCATTTTGTATAAGCCGGAAAATGTTTAATAAAATAACTGATCTGTGATTCGATCAGTGGAACTAGAATAATCATAGCCATTACAATTATAAGCAACATAGCGGTGAAAACAACAATCACAGCCCCCGTTCGCCCTAACTGATAGTTTTTAAACTTGAGTACTTCTAACCTGTCAGCCAGAGGGTCACCCAGATAAGCCAACATGATGGCAATAGCAAAAGGCGTAATGATGGGTGCCAACAGATAGATTAATCCAGCCATTACCAACAAAAAAACCAGTATTAACCATTTTTGTGAATCGGTCATAGTACACCCATGTGCTTTAGAAAATATAGTAGTATAGGTTATTGTTCCCATGCTCTGCATCACTGCCATTAAATTAAGAGATTATTTATTTTCAATCAATAGGTTATATCGTAGGTTGGGTTAGGTTTTTGAGAGTAACGAAAAAACGTAACCCGACTATACACTATGCCAAAGCCGGATGTCGGGTTACGTTATCGCGCTTCGCTTGATAAGCTAACCCAGCTTACAATGTAACAGTTTGATTATGAATATTTATTCCTTAACTTAATGGCAGTGATGCTCTGCGTGGGAATGCAGCTTATGTTGTGACGTTCTGCGTCATAGGACGCAGAACGTCCTTACATGAATTCCCACGGTGACCGTGAGAGTTATTCAATACAAATCAGGAACTCTAGGAGGCTGTCCGAGAATAGAAAGTCTACTGCGGAAAAGCTGATTTTGGCCGGATTTCCCGATTTTTTTCGTTAAAGAGCCTGCTATTCGCCTCAAAAAATCAAAAAAACCGACTCAAAATAGCTTCCCCTCGCTACGACTTCTATTCTCGGACAGCCTCCTAGTCAGATGATAGCAACTCACGAGCAGCTTTCACCACAGTTGTTACGACAGGATGGGTAATCTGTCGTTCAATAGTGATAGCATAAAAAGTTTCTACCAGTTCATCTACCCGACCAATGACGTTCACGTTGTACTGCCGTTTTACCTCTGTCTCAATATCAGACGGCGCAATGAATATTCCAAAGCCTTCTTGCCCGAAAGCCTTCATCAGTGCACCATCATCAAATTCGGCAACAGTATAAGGGTGGAGACGATGTTTATCTAGCCATTGATCAAAATTGGCACGTACTTTAGTTCCCTGGGCAGGTAAT
>CAZDMC010000306.1:0-2898 GCA_964506335.1 uncultured Methylomarinum sp.
AGCTAGTGTTTCAGAAACTAATCCTCTAGTAAATGTGGCAGTTCCACTAGTTAATGCGTTGACTGATTGAACCATAGAACGGCAAATATCAAAAAGCTCCATTTCATCAGCTGTATTTCCACCACCGGCCATACCTAATTGAGCACAGGTAGTGCGTACAAAAGCTTCACTATTATTTTGAAGGGTATTGAATCCAGTAATTCCTGTTGCCATGGCATTGCCTGATAACAAAAACAAAAGTAAAAAAGAGGAATGGCTTTTCATGTTATTAATATCCTATAAGCTAAATGTTGCTAAATAAAGAAAAATGACATTGTTGAGGTGGTTTTTAGTTCAATATCCGATGATGTATATTGACCCGTTATTATATAAGGATAGCATAAAAACAACAAATTGTTAATTTGGCACAAAAAAGAATTCACCAGATTCATGTCCCGCATGACGAATTGGAGCATATTCAGGGACTTGTTCAATGCCATAATTCGCAGCAATGGCTACTATATTATTTGACACATTTCTATATAGGGTTTGTCCTTCTAACAAAGAGTTGTTATTTTCAAGGGCTTGAATAAAAGCATTGGCAAAAATAGAATGTTCGCCGCCGCCGCCATCCATTACGGGTTTTAAGCCGCCCGAGGTAAGTACCGTTCTGGAGCGTGTTTTTAACATGGCTTCAAGCCACTTGTTTCGTTGTTTACTTGATACACCAGCATCTAGTCTGGCAAGCGAGGAACGCGTCATGGACCCTGAATAACATGAATCTGATACGACCAGTATATGTTTTGCCGCCATCGCATTTAATATATCGGTAATAGCGACGGTAGAAATCCAGTTTGCAGTATTGTCACCATCTGCATCAATGGGTAGCCAGTGACCGCGCATATTGACTTTATCTAATTCTCCATGACCTGCATAATAAATCAGCAAATTATCATCTTCAATTAATTCACTTCTAAGTTTATTCAATGCAGACAGTATTTGATAACGTGTGGCATTCAATAATAATTTAGTCTTAAAACCATAACGAGTACGAAGTACGCGTTCAACAGCGCGTCCATCTGTTATCGGGGTGTCTAGTTTAGGTACTTTTTGATAATCATTATTAGCTATAACTAAAGCATGATAGTTACCAAAGTTGAGCTGCTTCCAATCATTTGCAGGATTAGAAATAATAGTTTCCTGAGTGTTTTTTGATTGTTGAATAATATTACTGAGTGAGAGCATAAAATCTAAACTTGATTTAGCCCCTTTATTATCAATAGCGATAATTTTAACGGGTGTTTCATTATTAATAAGTTTGATATTTACTTTAAATAAACCTTGATTATTGGGCTTGGTCTTTTTGTCATTAATAGACAATGATAATAGTCCGCTTGAAGCTTTAACTTTGCCAATGATCTCCCGTTCTTTTATCATTGAACGCAAGGTCACTGTAGGCACGCCGCGAGTTAGTACAAACGGAGGGTCAATAATTTCTATTTTTGGATGATCATTGATTTGTGCATAGGCAACATTTTTTTGTAATTGTTTGATTTTACTTTCGTACTGCTGTTTCTCCGTCATTAATTTCTTTCTTAGCAGATTCAGTTCCTTGGTTTTTTTGCTAATGTTTTGTATATATGTTTCTTTAAGTGCTTTATCGCCTTCAACTTGGGATATTAATAGTTCTTTTTCATGCTCAATTTTTTTTAATTGTTGTTGCGATGTGGCGTTGACTTTTAATAAATGTCTTTCTGTTTCTGCCAGCTTTGCTTCTGCAACCAATAAATCAACTTGAGAATCTACTGAATAGCTATTTTCTTTTTTTAGCTCAGAAATAATTTGTTCTGCTCTCTTTTGGGTGCTGGAGAAAGTGTTTTTTAAGGTATCGATCTCTTTAATATATTTTTCTTCTAAATTTTCAATATTGGTTTTTTGGTGATTGATTTCTTGTGTTTTTTCATTAACAATTTGCTTCAACAGTAAGACTTCCTGCTGGTTACTCTGAGCATTGCTTTTTTTAGCTTGAATTTTGTTTTTAACTTGTGCCAGATCGGTTTGTAATACAGTTAATTGGGATTTGCTACTCGATAAATGCTGGCGGACATCGGATAATTTATTTTTTAAATGTTTTGTCTCTGTCTGACTGTTTTTAAGCGATGCTTTTAATAGTTTGAGTTCGTCAGATAAAGTGTTTGAGTCAGGTTTAGTTGAAATAGTGGTAGCGTATGGAATTTTTAATTGGGATAGTTTTGATGATTTACCGTACCATTCCAGTGCAATTTGTTTATTTTGCTTAACCCCTAAACCTTTTTCATATAAATAGCCCAAATTTATTTGTGCTTTGCTGTTTCCTTGTAAAGCCGCTTTTTTATACCAGAGGTGTGCTATTTCATAATCAGGTTCTAACCCCATGCCTTTTTCATGAATTTCGCCAACATAGTTTTGTGCTTTCGGGTCTCCAGCCTGGGCTTTTGGCATCCAGATATTAAGTGCTGTTAAATAATTGGCTCGGTCATAAGCGACATATTCGCCGCCTCGAATTTCACATTCTACGGCCGGTGTTTTAATGGCGCGTCTGGCAGTAATATAGGTTGCCAATTGCCCTAATTTTCTTACTTGACCAGGGAGCAAACAATCAACTATAAATAAACCGCTAGGGTCTTGGCTAGAGCTTGAGGCAGTGCTCAAGGTGCTGTTTTGAGTGGTGCAAGAAAGAAAAGTGCTAAAGAATAGAGTTGATATTACATATTTAATTTTCATAATAATGATATTTAAGTATGGTGCGCAGAATAGGGTTTAATTATTGATAATTTTAAGCGATAAAAATTCAAATTGAGCGAGTAGAAAAAAGGATGGTTTATTTGTAAGGCAACTCGCAATAAATAACCCACCAGATTGCGCAGGATTTTTGTTTGT
>CAZDMC010000307.1:0-2881 GCA_964506335.1 uncultured Methylomarinum sp.
CAGGTTTTCTGTTGGACTGGAAAATATTGACGATATCAAAATGGATTTGTTAAATGGATTATAAGCAAGACTATAAGGTGGATTCTATGGCTAGTAACCTAATGACTGATAATGTTAAATTATTAAAAAGCGAAGTTTCCAGAACTGCTTATCAAGGGGTCGCCATTGCAATATGCAGTATTATTATTGCCACCCTTCTGGTCTGCTATTACCATTTCGGTGAGATTTCAATTAAAGGCATTGTTAAAGCGCAACAAGATAGTTTTGCATTATGGGTATTGAATACGATTCCGTTTATTTTTGGTTTTTGGGGACAGTATTCAAGTTCTATTATTGCTTATCAAGCCAGCGCACTGATTTTTGATCAAACACAGGAGTTAAGATCCAGAGCTGATGATCTGGAACGGAGAGCAGACTACGCGACAACTCACGATGTGTTAACAGATATGCCCAATCGGGGCTTATTTTACGATAGAGTTGAACAAGGCATACTGTCGGCCAATAATCAAAACCGCTTACTGTCTATTTTACTGGTTGAAATTGCTAATTTTAAAGAGGTCTATGATACCTTAGGCAGAACCAGTGGAGATCAGGTTATCAAGCAAGTCTCCTCACGTTTACAAGGTGTTGTTTTGGGTGTTGATTGTGTGGCGCGAATTGATGGAAATGTTTTTAGCATACTGATAACAGACCCCACCGATGAAAATGAAATAGTCTTGTTAGCCGAACATATTCAAAAAGCCCTGGAGCCTGCTTTAGTGGTAGAACGCTTATCATTTGCTGCACACGCAAATATAGGCATTGTTCATTTTCCTGAACACGGCGAAGATGTCGATACGTTGGTTCAAAAAGCGGGGGTGGCTCTGCATATAGCAAGAACGTCCAACAAGGGCTATGCCGTGTATGAACCTTCATTCGATCAGCATAGTCCTCGTCGTTTAACTCTTATGAGTGAATTACGCCATGCCATTGACCGCGGTGAGTTAGAGCTTTATTATCAGCCAAAAATATCAATTCAGACCGATATCTTGTTTGGTGCAGAAGCTTTAATACGCTGGCACCACCCCAAACATGGCATTATTTCGCCGGATGAATTTATTCCTATGGCAGAACGGACACGAATGATAAAACCCTTAACTTTATGGGTGTTAAAAGAAGCCTTTCAACAATGTGCGAAATGGCGACAACAGGGTAAAAAGTTAACTATTGCAGTCAATTTATCGGTCAAAGATTTACATGATCCGGAATTGCCTGATTTGATTGCAGGAGTTGCGGTTTCAACAAGTATTGAACCGCACTGGATTATTCTTGAAATTACCGAAAGTTCCATCATGACAGACCCGGAATTGACCCTGGATATTATTGGACGCTTGAATAAAATGGGCTACCAGCTTTCAATTGATGATTTTGGCACCGGCTATTCTTCACTAGCCTATTTAAAAAAAATGCCGCTTAGCGAATTAAAAATAGATCGCTCCTTTGTGCAAGATATTTTGACCAGTGAAAATGATGATGTAATCGTCAATGCCACGGTAAATCTGGCGCATAATTTAGGTTTTCATGTAACAGCAGAAGGTGTTGAAAGCGAAGAAATTCTGGCTAAATTAAAAACCTATGGCTGTGATATTGCGCAAGGTTATTATTTAAGCAGGCCTATTACAGTGACAGATTTTGAGCAATGGATGAAAAACAGTCAGTGGCAACCGGAAGTATATATCTTAGAAAAGTAGTTTATAGTGACTTTTTCTTAAAATAAACTATCTTTAGGGATGGAGAAGAAATTAATTTTTTATCTTAAAAAGTGCCAGGTAGATGATTCAAGATAGAACAGAATATAGAAAAAGCTTTAATTCATTCGGGCAGCTTTATGTGGGAGGAGAATTACTGGAATTTATAAGCTATGATGTTTCAGTCAACGGTATTCTGGTTGAAATAATACCCGGTTCGTTGTTATCTGAATTAAGCGATTTCGAGGCTTTACTTAAGGAAAATAACAAAGCAGAAATTTATGTTAAAGATTTAATGCTAACAGGAGAAACGGATATTGCCTGGGCAAAATTGCAAGATGGCAGAGTAAAGCTTGGACTGGAGTTTCGTGATGTAATGTACAATGCAGAGAATCTATGGCGGAAACGCAGTTATTATCGTAGCTCTAAAGAATTTTCAGGCTTTATAATTGCAGAAAATAAACGAATAGACTTTCAAGGCGTTAACATATCAGTAGATGGTCTGGCCATTCAAGTGGCTTATATTACCCCTCCCCTTAAGCAGGGAAATACGGTTAAGTTGATCATTAACGATTTGGAGATTAAAGCTATTGGTAAAATTATCTGGGTTAATTCACTCATTGAAAAAGCCTATATTTTAGGCTTACGCTATTTAACGATAGAGTAATTAAGGCCTTTACGGCTTAAGGGCGGCTCTATTTTCATGACTGGCATCTATACGCTTCAAATATTCGATAACTTCGTTGTTTACATGAATGGATGTAAAAGGTGTGAGCAGGCGCTTTGAAAATCTTGTTAATCACTGGCTATTAACTACGACCTTCGTTCGTCTCGTTCTCAAACATTTTAAGCGCATAGCTAGGAGGCTGTCCGAGAATAGAAGTCGTAGCGAGGGGAAGCTATTTTGAGTCGGTTTTTTTGATTTTTTGAGGCGAATAGCAGGCTCTTTAACGAAAAAAATCGGGAAATCCGGCCAAAATCAGCTTTTCCGCAGTAGACTTTCTATTCTCGGACAGCCTCCTAGTGCTCTATCACACTTGTATTGACGAATATTTAAGCTAAATATTAAGTTTTAATCCTGCATTTTTGAACCTTAATCTATTATCCTAGAAAAATCAGTTGAGCACGGATTTTGTGGAAAATCTGGGCGAAAA
>CAZDMC010000308.1:0-2869 GCA_964506335.1 uncultured Methylomarinum sp.
ATCATTCTGCAGGCCATTGCTTGTGATGACCTGGAAGCAAGGCAGCAATTATTTAGTGGGCTTGAAATACCTATGTATAGTTAAACCTATATGAACGAATTTTTAAAAAAATCTATACAGCTATTGATCAAACCAACGTTGTCCAGGCCACTGATTTCTCCTCAGAATCATCCAATATCAATAGTCAGCTCTTTAATTTTTCGAGTCAGGGTATTTCTGCCATAACCTAGAAGTATTGCTGCTTCATTTCTCCTGCCGGAAGTATGCTGTAGTGCTGTTTTAATCAGTATGCTTTCCACCTTGGCAATAATGGTTTTGGCTATTTCATTATCACCTGTTAATAAATTATTTCTTATGGCATTTTCAAGTAATAAATCCCATCTACTGGATTTATTACTCAAATCATCTTTATCCAAAGTGCTTAATTCAGGCGGTAAATCTTCTAAATGGATTTCCCGACCCGATGCCATAACAGTTAACCAGCGACAACTATTCTCCAGTTGCCGGACATTTCCTGGCCAGGGGAGGGTGCTCAAATAAGCCTCTGTTTCCGCTTTTAATAACTTAACTTCGCTGTTCAGCTCTATCGCTGCCTGATTCAAAAAATGACGCATCAAGATAGGTACATCCTCTTTACGATTTCGTAAAGGAGGAATGTGTATGCGAATAACATTTAGGCGATGAAATAAATCCTCTCTAAATAAGCCTTGCTCCACCAATGATTCTATATTTTGATGGGTAGCCGCAATAATGCGAACATCAACTTTTACCGAAGCATGAGCGCCGACTGGATAAAATTCATTATCAGACAATACCCGTAATAATCGGGTTTGAAGTTCAGCCGGCATATCGCCAATTTCATCCAGAAATAAAGTGCCACCATTAGCCTGTTCAAAACGCCCTGCTCTTTTAGTGTATGCGCCTGTAAATGAGCCTTTTTCATGGCCAAACAGTTCAGATTCCATTAAATCTTTAGGAATAGCCGCCATGTTAAGTGCAATAAAAGCATTATTGCTGCGAGGACTATGCCGATGTAACGCTTTGGCAACTAATTCTTTGCCGGTTCCCGACTCGCCATTAATAAGTACGGTAATATTTGAACGTGCCAGACGACCTATGGCACGAAATACTTCTTGCATAGCAGGTGCCCCACCAATTATTTCCGGGGTATCTTCCGTCGCTTGCTCCGTTGTGTTTTGTTTACTGCTGATTTGCCTACTTTGTGCACAGGCTCTTTGTACCACGTCAACCACTTCATTAATATCGAAAGGTTTAGGTAAATATTCAAAAGCACCTGCGTTAAAGGCGGAAACAGCACTGTCTAAATCAGAGTGTGCTGTCATCACAATAACAGGTAAATCTGGATGGCTGTATTGCACTTTACTCAATAGCTCCAGGCCACTGAGACCCGGCATTCTAATGTCAGTAAGCAGTGTTGTAGGCATATCGTTTTCTAGTGCTTCTAAAAGGCTGTGGGCATTAGTAAAACTTTTTGTGTTAATGGATGCTTTTTGTAATGCTTTTTCCAGTACCCAGCGAATTGATTTATCATCATCCACTATCCAGACAACATTATTTTTTTTCATCATCATTCACCAAAGGTAGAAAAATTGAAAAGAGGGTATTTCCGGGTTCGCTTTCACATTCAATAAATCCGTTATGTTGATGAATAAGTGATTGAGCAATAGATAGGCCAAGGCCGGTACCTTCAGCTCGGCTACTAACCATAGGATAGAAAATCTGACTCATCATGTCATTGCTAATGCCAGGGCCATTATCGGTAATATCAATTTTTGCAGTTAATTTGTAGTGCTTGCCGCCAATGGTTAATTGCCGCAACACCCTTGATTTTAAGGTGATCACCCCTTTATGGTGGATAGCCTGAACTGCATTTTGTACTATATTAAGAACCACTTGAATAAGCTGATTTTTATCTGCTTTTAAATCAGGAATACTGGGGTCATAATCTGTTTTGATGATAATATTGTGATTAGCCTCACTATTAACAAGCTGCCTCACGCGCTCCAGCACTTCATGAACATTAAGCGACTCTTTTTTAGAGGGTTTTTTGGGGCCTAGCATTTTATCCATCAATGCTTTTAAGCGATCTGATTCCTGAATAATAATCTGGGTATACTCCTTTAAATCCTCATCTTTTAGCTCAAACTCAAGCAATTGAGCTGCGCCTCTTATACCACCCAAAGGATTTTTAATCTCATGCGCCAACCCTTTTGCAAGCAAACGACTAATATTTTTCTGGGTCAATAGCTGTTCTTCTCTACTAATCCGCAACTGCCTGTCAACCTGTTGAATTTCCACTAAAACCTCATTGACATGGTTGTTGTAGAACAAAGGAGTGGCACTGACATTGACCTTTCTAGTCTGATTTAATCGAACAAGTTTTATCTCTCGATCTATTAAGGGCTCTTCCAGATTAAGGCACTGTTGTAAATCAATTAACAAGTTTGAACCTGATGATTTAAACAAAGTATTAGCATTCAGACCTAATAAATGCTTTTCACTGTCAGCTAATAATATTTCGCCTGCTGCATTAATATAGATCAACTCTAAGTTGCGATTAAATAATAAGATCGCTTCATTAAGATGGGCAAGTATATTTTTATACACAAGGATAGCTAATTAGGTGAGTATTAAAGAAATAGCAAATTATATGCCATTAACCTAAATAAATCAGTTGATCGCTAAGTTCAGCCATAACTTGTTAAATAATATGTTTAAGTTATTTTTTCTGCGCTCACCAGATGGGTGAGTATTTTTCGCTTCACGGTTTTATGAAAAATCTGGACAAAAAATTCTGCAGAATAGCTCTCAATAAGGACTACGGCCATTATTTTCGAGCTATTCTTTG
>CAZDMC010000309.1:0-2864 GCA_964506335.1 uncultured Methylomarinum sp.
CGGCCAAAATCAGCTTTTCCGCAGTAGACTTTCTATTCTCGGACAGCCTCCTAGCGCAGCCAATATAACAAGATGGCCTCTAAAAAAGCCCAGATAAATCCGGGCTTTGAATGATCGAAAATTTATGCAGCCTTGACTCTGCTGTTTTCAAACACTGTTTCAGAAGGCTTAGTATCAATATTGATAATTCTCGGCTTCATGGCTTCAGGTAATTCTCGAAGTAAATCGACATGAAGCAAACCGTTTTCCAAATTAGCACCGCTGACTTTCACAAAGTCAGCCAATTGGAAACGATGTTCAAAAGAACGCTTGGCAATACCTTGATGCAGGTATTGTCTGCTTTCCACTGTGTCTTTTTGATTACCTTTGATGGTCAGCAGATTACTCTTTGATTCAATTTCCAAATCATCGGAAGTAAACCCTGCTACCGCCATGGTAATGGCATAATTGTCTTCATCCACCTGTTCAATATTATAAGGTGGATAAGTGGGTTGTCCTTGATGGGTTCGATTTGCAGCATCCATTAAAGATGCCAGCCGATCAAAGCCGATAGAAGATCGGTATAGTGGTGATAAGTCAAAATGTGTCATATTCATATCCTCGTTAAATTTAAGCAATATGTAAAAAAAACAACAGCACCTAAATAAGTCACTGTCTGTAGAGATATGAAGGTGAAAACTAACTTTTCAAGTAGATGTCATCAAACCGTTTGATATCTCAATCATTGAATCTATCCAATATATTTTGCCACTGCGTTTCCCAGCAGCAGGTATGATCCTGGTTTTCTAGCTCATAATAATTTACATTTTTTTGACTTTTCATATAGTTTTTAATAACAAATGCCGGAACTACCTGATCGTCTTTTCCGGCAAAATGAATCTGTTTGATCTTGCTATTCAATGCGCCCTGCTCAATCGGATTTAACGACTCTTTTAGCGTTGAATATCCATGAAATTCACTCCAGGCTTTTACATCTAAATTAGCGGCAACAGTGACCACCGCTTTTATATGGTTAATTTTATCTGCCATCAAAACCGCAAGGCTTCCTCCACCACTATAACCAATCAACACAACCTGATTAAATTGATGATTCTCTAACCAGTTATTTAAAGCCTGTACCATACTGGCTACGACTTCCCTGGAATATCTATGTGAAGTCCATAACTTATTAGCACAACCAGCACTTTCATTTAAGCCGTAATAACAGGGTCTTCCTAATAAAATGGAGGGTATATCATCTTGCTTCATTAAGCCAAGAATCAATGGGTTTCGAGCCGTTGGGTCAGCGGAAATCCAGCGCTTTTTTTCCCAGGGTGTGCCATCACCATCCAGATAGACATGCAGCGTTTTAGATTGAGTCAGATTTCCAGATAAGTAGATTTTGTGTTGATAAGACGCTGTTTTCAATAGCTCAAAGCTAAAACCCAATATTATCGCTTTTTGGTGAAAACGCTGAGAAGGTGTTACACAACCATACACACTAAAAATAATGACAAGAACAGTCATTTTATTCATTGCCACTGTCGCTGTTTAAATTCAAACTCAACACCCTCTTTTAACACCACCGCACAAACGTCTTCCTCAGCAAGTTTTATATCCAGTATTTTCCAGTCTGTTGCCAAACCATAAACCGCTGGAATAGTTAAAAAACTGGATTGCTCTCCTGGATCAATAACACATTGATCCAGGCCAAGGGCAATACCTCTTCCAACGGCTTTAACAAAGGCTTCTTTCCTGACCCAGAAACGGTAAAACATTGCTGTCTGTTGATCTTCTGGCAAAGCGTACCAATACTGTGCCTCTTGTTCTGAAAAGCATTTTTTAACTAAAGCCGATAAATTTTGTCTCCCTCTATCTTGCTCTATATCAACACCTATCTCATCAATATTACTCACCGCCAGGACAAAACGATTTCCTTTGTGTGACAGATTAAAATACAAATTCTGATCCGTGTTAATAAAGGGTTTACCAAATTCGGCAGATTCAATAGTCAGTTGCTGTGGCTCCACTGATAAATAACGGGCTAAAATTGCCTTTAGTACCCCTCGGGTTTTAATGTATTTTTTTTGTAATGTCTGCTGTTTAAAGGTGTCGGCTCTTTTTCTTTCTTGATCATCAAGCATTGCCCAATAATCTAAATCATTGGACGCTGATAACAAAATATCGCCATACCAGACATTAACAAAATTATCTGCCATCTACTACTGACTGAACAAGAGCAACACCCTCGCCTCTAGGATCAGAAGCCGCTGAAAATGTCTTTGTTTTTTTGTTGTATTGCACCGCCTGCATATCGCCATAGCGATAGCCAATTTCTTTTAGCTTATGCCCTTTTTGGGTGAGACCTTCTATCTCTTCATTTGTCATGCCACCTTTCTCGTATTGAATTAAATCAGGGATATATTGATGATGGAAACGCGGCTCCCATACCCATGATTCGGGGCCATTACCTTTAGCAAAATCAAGTATCGCCAGCAATACCATGGAAATAATTCGACTTCCTCCCGGCGTACCTAATACTGCCACTCGGTTTTCATCTTCTATGAATGTCGGTGTCATACTGGATAACATTCGTTTACCCGGCTCAATAGCATTCGCAGCCCCTCCCACTAAGCCATAACCATTCATTTCTCCGGGTTTACTGACAAAATCATCCATTTCATTATTAAGCAAAACCCCCGTACCTGCTGCCATAAAGCCAGAGCCAAAGGGAAAATTAATGCTCAAAGTCGCAGCAACCCGATTACCCTGTGTATCTATTATGGAAAAATGCGTGGTATTTTTACCGCCACTTTTTTTCTGAAAATTACCTGCCAAAGAATCGCTTGCTGTTGCTTTATCCATGCTAATAGATGCTCTTAAAC
>CAZDMC010000310.1:0-2849 GCA_964506335.1 uncultured Methylomarinum sp.
AACTAGCGAAGGATTTTTATTCGTGTTCAAGGCGTACAAATGGGCGCATAGCAAGCTACGCAACTATTTGTACAAAGCTACCGCTCCTGCTCACGCCCCTTACCTACAATCCCTGTAGGCAACGCGGAAGACGGATAAAAAGACAAGCTAGTTGTCGAAGTTATTTTGTGCACGTTCCTTACCGGTGTATTTCAAATTATTAATAATTGAGGAGAACAAGATGGGCTTATTTGATTTTGCAAAAAACATCGGAAATAAACTTTTCAGTAACGAAGATGAAGCGGCTGAAAAAATAACATCACATATTATGGCTAACAATCCGGGGATTATAGATCTAAATGTTGCTTATAAAGAGGGCTCAGTAACCTTGTTTGGTGAGACAGACAAGGTAGAAGCAGCTCAAAAGGTTATTCTGATCGCAGGTAATGTAGAAGATGTGAGTGAAGTTATCCCGAAAATTTCAATTACTGAAATTGACAGTGATGTTGCATCAGCATTGGAGCCCAGTAATGTCGAATACTACATCATACAAAGCGGTGATAGTTTGTCTAAAATAGCAAAAAAATATTACAAAAATGCGATGGAATATCCACGGATTTTTGAAGCGAATAAAGAGGTAATAAAAGACCCCGATTTAATATATCCTGGCCAAAAAATCAGAATTCCACTGGATTAACCCACTCAATCAATGCGAAATAAAGTAAGTCTGTCCCAGTTTATTACTGAACAATATAGACAATCAGCTCATACCGATGAAGATTTATCCGCTCTTTTAAATGACATTGTTACTGCATGTAAACAAATATCACATCTGGTAAATCAAGGTGATTTAATCGGTACCTGGGGTGATTCTGATTCTGAAAATATTCAGGGTGAAGTACAAAAAAAACTGGATATCATTAGTAATGATTATATGGTCAATGCACTGAACTGGACAGGCCATCTGGCTGGCATGGTTTCGGAAGAGGAAGAGCAGCCTATCAACATACCGGACTGTTATCCACGCGGAAAATATCTGGCTTTATTTGACCCCCTGGATGGCTCATCTAATATTGATGTTAATTTGACTGTTGGTAGTATTTTTTCGATATTAACGTGTCAACACGGTATTAATCCTACACTGGAAGATTATTTACAAAAAGGCAGCCAGCAAGTCTGCGCAGGTTTTGTGCTTTATGGGCCATCAACTCAACTGATTTTAACTACGGGGCAGGGCGTTAATGGTTTTACTCTGGATCAGGAAATTGGCGAGTTTTATTTGACTCACCCAGGCATGACAATTCCAGAAGATACTCAGGAGTTTGCTATAAACATGTCCAATCAACGCTTTTGGGAGCCGCCTGTTCAGCAATATATTGCTGAATGTATTGCAGGCACCGAGGATATACGAGGCAAGGATTTTAATATGCGCTGGATTGCATCATTAGTTGCCGAAGTTTATAGGATTCTAACCCGTGGCGGGGTTTTTATGTACCCTTATGATTTAAAAGACCCCAGCAGAGAAGGCCGGTTAAGATTGATGTATGAAGCAAACCCCATAGGTTTTATTGTAGAACAGGCGGGCGGCCTTTGTTCTACCGGCCGAGAAAGAATACTGGGTATTACCCCTAAAGAAATTCATCAACGTGTCCCTGTCATTCTGGGCGCTAAAAACGAAGTCACTCGTATTAATAATTATCACAAGGAATTTGATTTATGCAAATAGATGTATTCAATGGTGATGCTGACGGTATTTGCGCGCTTATTCAATTGCGCATGGCTCAGCCCTTAAAATCACAATTAGTAACCGGGGTGAAAAGAGATATTAATTTATTAAATGAGGTTAAAGTACAGCGAGGTGATAAAGTGACTGTGCTTGATATATCATTTGCTAAAAACAAATCATCCGTTGAACGAATACTAGAACAAGGTGCGCAGGTTTTTTATGTAGACCACCATCAGCCTGGTGAAATACCTGCTCATGCTAATCTACATACTCTGATTAACACGGATGCCAATATCTGTACTAGCCTGCTGGTGAATGATTATCTGCAAGGAAAATATAGAGAATGGGCTGTCACTGCTGCCTTTGGCGATAATTTATTGGATAGCGCAAAAGAGGCAGCATTTCCTTTGTCTTTATCAGAAAATCAAATTCAGCAACTACAAACATTGGGTATTTGTATTAATTATAATAGTTATGGAAGTAGCATTGCTGACCTGCATTTTTCACCCGACCTGCTCTATCAGGAATTACTCACTTATACCTCGCCTTTTGATTTTATGATTGATAATGCAGAAGTCTATGAAAAACTATTATCAGGATACAGTGATGACATGGCTTCTGTAAGTAATATTAAAGCTGAATATCAAACCGATAAGGTCGCTGTTTTTTTACTTCCTGATGAAACTTGGGCAAGAAGAGTCAGCGGTGTTTTTGGCAATGAACTGGCCAACAAAAAACCTGACTGCGCCCATGCAGTAATCAGTTTTAATAGTCAGAAAGGCTATCAAGTCAGCGTCCGTGCGCCATTAAACAATAAAAAAGGTGCCGATGAATTATGCAGCTCATTCCCGACGGGTGGAGGTAGAATGGCCGCTGCAGGGATTAATCATCTGCCTATTGAAGAATTTTCTAGCTTTATTTCAGCTTTTGAGCAAAAATACAGCTAAAAATGTGACAGACTATTAATTTCATTGGTTGAAAAACAATTAGAGGTTAATTAACTAAAAGAACGGTTTGTTTTTAGCCACCATCAGCCATTTTATGTTAGGCGAAGTAAAAATGAAAATAACGGCACAGCAAATCCGTTCGTTACCGAGTTTCTTTTTAGATATAAATGATTCTCGACACTGACAAGGGCGACGAC
>CAZDMC010000311.1:0-2846 GCA_964506335.1 uncultured Methylomarinum sp.
TTTCGCCCAGATTTTCCACAAAATCCGTGATCAACTGATTTTTCTAGGTTAATTGGGAATATTGTTTTTTGACAATTTTTGAATCTCAGGAGACTTTGATAATTCCACAATAACATCCTTTAACTCTTCAGAAAAATCAGCTTCAATTGCAACTTCCCCAATGGCATGAATGAGATCGGAATAAAAACTTTCATCACCTGTTAACTTATGCCAAAAGTCTTTCCCTATGTATATAGGGTAGTCATATTCAGCTGTTATCCTTTTATAATGGCCATTCAAATTTTCATTATTTCCATAAATAATACCGACTACCATGTCATCATGGGTAATTCTTAAATTATTTGTTCGACCCAGGTTTATTACTTTTTTAAAGTGGCCAGCAATCGTTTCAACATCATCTTTATTGATCGTATTAGGGCCTAATTTTAATTGGCAATAAATCTTATTGCCAATTATTTGATCAATAAACTCAATATCAATACCAGAGGTAGTACTTCCAAAAGAAGAAAGCACCTCATGAGTAAATTTTTGAATATTTGTTCCAAAAGAAGTAGTGATTGATGTACCTAAAACACGAGGATACAACAAAGCTTTTGCAATACTTTCAGGCTTTGTATTACCGGTTAAAAAGTTAGACAAGTAAATGGCTAAGAATGGATTAATATCAAACTTTGAGGCTTTAATCAGTTTTTGAGTATTTTTAATATGATTCTCAGCAATGCTGTTTTTAAACCATACTTGAGCCTTTTTTAAAAGAGCCTCTTTTTCATCTTGCCTCATAGAATAAAAACCTCTAAAATTAATAACCCTGTATAAGATTGAGTAATTTTAACCATGAAAAATTATTATTCCCTGGCTGAAACTGCTGATTTATTATCTGTATCCAAGCAGACTTTAAGGCGCTGGGATGAAAGTGGAAAATTAACACCCATCAGAATGCCGAATAATTATAGGGCATATTCTCCTGCTTCGTTAAAGGAATATATCGGCTCTGATTTCGAGCACAAGGAAAAAGAGAAAGATGAAAATTATAATATTGCAATAAAACCCTATTCTGTTTTAGAGTTATTTGCCGGGGCAGGTGGACTTGCTCTTGGTTTAGAAAAAGCGGGCTTATCATGCAAACTATTAAACGAAATCGACCCTTGGGCTTGTCAAACATTAAGAAAAAATCGCCCTCACTGGAATGTTGTAGAAGGTGATATCAGGGAAAAATCCTTTGCTAAATATAAAGGGAAAATTGATGTTGTTACGGGTGGCTTTCCATGCCAATCTTTTAGTTATGCAGGAAAAAAGAGGGGGCTTGATGATGCAAGAGGTACATTGTTTTATGAGTTTGCAAGGACTGTAAAAGAAGTAGAACCTCTAATTTGTGTAGGCGAAAATGTCAGAGGACTTTTAACCCATGACAAGGGGAAAACGTTACAATCAATGACACAAATTTTAGAAGATTTAGGTTATCAGGTATTAACGCCAAAAGTACTCAAAGCTGTTTTTTATCAAGTTCCTCAGAAAAGAGAGCGTTTATTTTTAATTGGGATAAAAAAGGGGACTGGAATTACCTTTAACTACCCTAAACCTGAAAAAAAAATGATGAACTTGTCTTCAGCTCTTAAAGCAGGAGAGTTATTTGATACAGATGTCGCTGAATCAATAGGACAAAAATACCCTCCGAGAAAAAATGAAATAATGAAGTTAATTCCGCCCGGTGGATACTGGCGTGACTTACCGATAGAAATTCAAAAAGAATATATGCTTAAAAGTTTTTATTTAGGGGGTGGAAAAACTGGGATGGCACGTCGAATTAGCTGGGATGAACCTTGTTTAACATTAACCACCTCCCCAGCTCAAAAACAAACTGAAAGATGCCACCCCGAATTTACTCGACCCTTTCAAACGCGAGAATATGCAAGAATTCAAACTTTCCCTGATAGCTGGTTATTTGCAGGCAGTATGAATCAAATTTATAAGCAAATAGGTAATGCTGTACCTGTAAATTTGGCTTTTGCTTTAGGGAAAGAACTTGTAAAGGCACTAAACAATTATCTTGTAACTCAAGAATTACGAAGCAAATACATTGACTTACAGGAAATGGATCAAACTACAGCGGGAGACTAAACAGATAGGCAATTACTATTTTTTCTGTTTTATTTATTGCACCAGCTAGCTATTTCATTTGCCAACCTTTAATAAAACTCTCAACTAATAAAATAACGGTATTTTCAATGCTATTTATCCCTAATAAATTCATTTTACCCGATAAGGAAAGGGTACAAATACCATGTACTCCACTCCATAAAGCACGCGCTGCAAGTCGGGTTTGTTCTTCATTATCCTGAGTTGATAAGCGATGAAATTGTAATTCAACCAGATTAAAAATAAAGTCCACTTTTTGTTGATACCACTCTGGGATAGCTTCATTTTCAGAAAAACTATGTTCAAAAATCATATTCCAGCGATTAAAATTTTGACTAGCAAAGTTTTGGTAGGTCATCGCAAGTTTTATAATATTTTGTTCAGCACTTAATTCCTCAGACACTAGTTTTAATTGCTCGGTCATATCATCCAGAGTTTTGCCTTTAATATGCATGACCAAATCAGCCAGATTATCGAAAACCATATAAATACTGCCAACGGTATAGCCAATATCCATAGCAATTTGACGTACTTTTAATTTGTTAAAGCCTTCTTCAATCACAATGGTCTCAGCGGCTTTCAGCACCATTTCTTTTATTTCTTTCTGACTATGTTCACTTCTTCTTGCCATTCTATTTTATTTCGTTAATATAAAAATATACTTCGCGCGGTCACGGATGCGGAATTTATAAGCAGCTGATTTTTGTCGA
>CAZDMC010000312.1:0-2845 GCA_964506335.1 uncultured Methylomarinum sp.
CACCGCCCAAGCGCGACTGGCAGTGGCGCAGTAGATCTTGAACAGGTTCTTAGACAAAAGCAAAATGGAGGACAAACTTGGGTCATTTATTAGCAAAAACCAGTTAATCGAATTATGATAAAATTGTTCACCCACCCTTTTATCAATAATACTAAATGATTAAACAAAGAACGCTTAAAAACACGATTAGAGCAACGGGTGTTGGTTTGCATAGTGGTGACAAAGTTTATTTAACCTTACACCCTGCAGAAGTAAACACAGGCATACGTTTTCGTCGTGTTGATTTAGCAGAAGCGGTTACCATAGAGGCGACACCGGGAAATGTAGGTGAGACTATGTTATCTACTACGCTAGTTAAAGACGGTGTAAAAGTAGCTACCATTGAACATTTGCTTTCTGCACTTGCAGGTCTAGGGATAGACAATGCCTTGGTAGATGTCACTGCTGCCGAAGTACCTATTATGGATGGTAGTGCAGGTCCTTTTGTTTTTTTATTGCAGTCTGCCGGTGTCAAGGAACAAGATAGTCCTAAAAAATACATCCGCATAAAAAAAGAAATTAGAGTTGAAGAAGGTGATAAATGGGCGGCTTTTGTCCCTTTTGATGGCTTTAAAGTAACTTTTACCATAGACTTTGATCATCCGGCTTTTCCTGATCATTTGAAAACATCTACGATGGATTTTTCCTCAACTACCTTTGTAAAAGAAGTGAGTCGAGCAAGAACATTTGGTTTTATGAAAGATATTGAGTTTTTAAGGGAAAATAATCTGGCCTTAGGTGGAAGCTTGGATAATGCGATTGTGGTTGATGATAATAAAGTGCTAAATGAGGATGGTCTTCGTTATGCCGATGAATTTGTAAAACATAAAATCCTGGATGCCATTGGTGATCTTTATTTATTAGGCCACAGTCTAATTGGTGAATTTAAAGGTTTTAAATCAGGCCACGCTCTCAACAATAAATTATTGCGAATTTTAGAACAAACCCCGGATGCCTGGGAAAAAATAACTTTTGAAAATGAAATAGATGCTCCCATCTCTTTTATGGAATCTGCACAAGGGCTGGATACTGGATAGTAGAGTTTCAATCGGGACTCTTAGATAATTTATTTAAGGTTCCTGCTAATTTTAATAATGCAGTTTTTAATACCTTATCAGGCTGGCTATTTGCCTGACGCAAGATAAAAGAGATATTTTCTTTTGATGGAATTTTAATCGGCTTTTCTTTCCTTTCCACTGTTTCAGGAATAATTTTAATTTGCAAGACTTGAAAGCGTCCTTGCCTTAAAGTCGATAATTTTTGCAGCATTTGCGAGTGATAAAACCGCAGTTGCGATGACCAGTTAGCCGAATCGGTATAAAGTAAAATCTTATTCTCTGTGGCAACACAATAGAGTGCATGACTGGCAAGATGCTCTGGCAATGATGATTTTATGATTAATAACAGTTCATTCTGGACTTCTTGCTGAAATCTGTAATAGTCTAAGGTTTTCCCCTGATAACTTAGTGCTGATTTAAAAAAATTATTTTTTGACATGGTTAATTTGTTCAGGAATTGTAGAAACGAATAAACCATCTCACAACAAATCCTTTTTAAGCTCCCTTTTTACTTTTTTAATTACAAGATCTAATTGCACAATCTTGAGACAATACGCTTTGGTATTGTAAATCATCAATGACGGCAACACCGTGTAATAACTGATGATTTGATATATTTTTAATTAATAAATCGGCTTTTCGAACACAGAGATTAATATGATTAAAGGCTTTTTTCGTCAATGACTCTTTTTCGATATTGTCCTGAATGACCGCTAAAACAGCGTTATCTGTAAAAATAACGGTATCACCTGAATGTGTGCTATTTAAAAAAGAAGGGGGTATAGGAAAACTGTTGATAATATGAAGCATGCTAATTCCTCTTGTCTATTAAGATAATATACATTAGATTTAACTATTAAACATCTAATAAGTATGTAATATTTATGATAGTACACAATGTTAAAATAGCCAGTATTTTTAGAAAATATTGATTGATAAATTAACAATCTACAGCCCTGGCTTCAAACACGCTGAGTAGATACAAAAAAGATAACGTGAACCTCAACCCAATAAATCTGCAAAAACCCAAGTGCTAAAATTAATATTATTTGGCACTGTAGCCTGTCATTTGTGTGAAGATGCTGAAAATATCATCGCAAGTTATCAGCACAATCAATTTCAAATTGAGTCTATTGATATAGCCGAGCATGAACAATGGCAAGAAAAGTATGCCGTACGAATTCCTGTTTTGTATCACCCTGAAACTAAAAAAGAGCTAAATTGGCCCTTTGGCTCAGATCAAGTCCAAGCATTTATTAAAGAGTTATCAGATGACTGAAAAATACCGAATAGAACAAGATAGTATGGGCGAATTACAAGTCCCTATTAATGCTAAATACGCGGCACAAACACAAAGGGCAATTAATAATTTTCCCATCAGTGGACTGGTTTTACCTTCGGCTTTTATTAGCACCGTAGCTTTAATTAAAAAGATTGCGGCAGAGGTAAACATGGCATTAGGTGTGTTGGATGAACAAAAAGGCAATGCTATTATCCAGGCTGCCCAGCAGATAATAGATGGAGAGCATCAAGACCAGTTCCCTGTTGATGTTTTTCAAACAGGATCGGGTACCAGCACTAATATGAATATTAATGAAGTGCTGGCTTGTCTAGCCAGTGAAATTGCAGCATCAGCGGTCGGTGCCAATGATCATGTTAATATGGGACAAAGTAGTAACGATGTGATACCCACGGCAATTCATATCAGTGCGGCGATAGAATGTCAAAATACTTTATTACCCGGATTA
>CAZDMC010000313.1:0-2841 GCA_964506335.1 uncultured Methylomarinum sp.
GACACCGCCCTTTCACGGCGGTAACGGGGGTTCGAACCCCCCTGGGGACGCCATTGTTAGACTGTCATCCACTGCGATTTTGTAGTGGATGCAGCATTCTAACGACAATGGATTTAAAGTTATTTTGCCTACAAGTAATGCAATCAATTCTTTCAGTTTTGACCTCTCTTTTTCTTTTAATTCTTCTGCAAGTTCTTCAATAAAATTACACATTTGCTCTTCGGTAATGGTTAACGAAGGTGGCCTCGATGCTATTTCTATAGTACGAACCTATTCACCGACGAGTAAATTGCTTCCACACAAAGCAATCATCAAAGCCCATTTTCAAAGTAATCCACCGCATACTGTTTCAGAAGCATCTTTTGAAATAGAACATCTATACTTCGCGCTGTCACGGCTGCCGATTTTAAACCTGCTTGCTAAAAATTTATTTTAGCAAGCAGTCTATCTACTAACATTGTAGTATTATGTTGCTATAGAAAGTTTGAGGATAAAAACATGAAACTTCCAATCTCTGGTGGCTGTTTATGCGGAAAGCTAAGATACCAGATAACTGCCGAACCTGTAGGTGCAGGGAATTGTCATTGCCGTACTTGTCAAAAGGCGACGGGTTCAGCCTATCTGGCGGCATTGTTTGTACCTTATGAATCCCTTGAAATCACTGGTGTTTACAAGGAATTTGCCAGCCAGTCTGCTAGTGGTAACACCCTGCACAGAGGGTTTTGCCCGGAATGTGGCAGTATGCTGTTCGGCAGAAATTCGGGAAATGACAAAATCCGTCCTGTCAGTGCCTCCACTTTAGACGACCCCAGTATCTATCAGCCGAATATGGACTTCTGGGTGTCTGATGCTCAGCCCTGGGATACCATGAACCCTGACCTTCCAAAGTTTGCAGAAAACTTTTTGCATTTGTGATTTAGAGGCAAGAATCAGTGTGGTTTTACTTATACAGCACATTATTTGTATAATTCACTAAAAAAACAATTCAAAATACAGTTATGCATAATCAATTTAAAACGATCGGTATTATTGGAAAACACAGTGACCCAAGGATTGCAGACACTCTTTCAGATTTAATTCATTTTTTAGTCAAGCAAGATTATGCCATTTACCTTGATGCAAAATGTGCAACGCTACTGAAAAATGATTCCATAACTTCTTGTAATATAGAACTAATAGGTAAAAGTTGCGATTTAATCATTGCTGTCGGTGGCGATGGTACTTTTTTATCCGCTATGCGTGCCATAGTTGATACCAGCACACCTTTATTAGGCATTAACCTGGGCAGACTAGGCTTTTTAGTTGATATTTCGCCAGAGCAAATGCAATTAAAATTAAGCCCTATTTTGAAAGGCAACTATATAGAGGAAAACCGCTTTTTATTACACGCCAAAGTTATCCGTGACCATCAAGTTATTCATCAGGAATATGCCGTTAACGAAGTTGTGGTTCATCGCTGGATAACGCCAACCATGATAGAAATTGTCACCCATATTGATGGCATATACTTAAATTCACAACGCTCAGATGGCCTGATTATATCTACGCCTACCGGATCAACTGCTTATTCTTTATCTGCCGGCGGCCCCATTCTTCATCCTTCATTAAATGCGCTGGTTTTGGTGCCTTTAAATCCGCACACTCTCTCTAATAGACCTATCGTTATAGATGATTCTTCTGAAATAGAAATCAGTTTCCGCCAAACCAGACAAATGAATGCGCTGGTCAGCTGTGATCATCTGGACATACCTGAAGTATTAATCAGTGATAAAATTATCATCACTAAACACCTGGATCCTATTAAAATTTTGCACCCGGAAGATCAGGATTTTTTTCATATTCTCAGGGAAAAACTGGACTGGAGTAGTGGTTATCATGTTCAGTCGCACTAAGGAGTTATTTGGGAATAGCCTCAAGGGATTTTCTTAAAGAATGCTACTCAATCTGAATATAATTGATTTAGCCGTTGTTAAATCTTTAAACCTGACTCTTGACCAAGGCATGTCTGTACTCACAGGAGAAACCGGCGCCGGAAAATCTATTTTATTAACGGCGCTTGGACTGGCTCTTGGAAACAGAGCCGACTCGGGATTTGTGCGGCCTAATGCTGCGCGTGCTGAAATCAATCTGGATTTTAGTTTAGAAGATGCACTTCCAGCAAAGCAATGGCTAGAAGACAATGACCTAAATGATGAAAATCAATGTTTTATTCGCCGTATTGTCAATCAGGATGGTGGTTCAAAAGCCTATATCAATAACCGCCCGGTCACTTTACAATCACTCAAACAACTCAGTGCTTTATTAGTAGAAATTCATGGACAACATGCCCACCTGACACTGCTGGAATCAGAACAACAACGCCAGCTATTAGATGTTTTTGCCAATAACCAACCACTGCAAACTGAATTAAACCAGATTTATCAATCCTGGAAAAAAACCAGTATCGAGTTAAATAATTTAGTTAAAACCAGCACCGATCAGCTTGAACGGGAAGAGCTACTTCGTTATCAGCTAGAAGAATTACACCAACTTGACCTGGATAATTTTGATTATAAAACCTTATCTGAAGAACATAATAAGCAGGCCAATTTAGATTTAATTTTAAAGCAAGGCCAGCAACAATTAGAAACTCTGTACGAGAATGAACAGCAATCTGTCAATCAGATGCTGGGCTATAGCTTAAGCTCATTGACTGATTTATCTGAATTTTCAGCGGAAATAAGCGGAATATGCGAGTTATTAACAGAAGCACAGATTCAGATTGAAGAAGCCTCACAGCAGTTACGTCGTTATCTGGAAAGTCAGGAAGCAGATCCGCAACGGCTGAGCTGGCTGGAACAG
>CAZDMC010000314.1:0-2836 GCA_964506335.1 uncultured Methylomarinum sp.
AAAACCATGAATTAGCAGCTGTAATGGAAACGATAGGAAATCTAATAGAAAATTATGAAAACAGAAAATACAAAATAAAGGAAGCATCTCCCGTTGATGTATTAAAATATCTCATGCAAGAGCATGGCTTGAAACAATCTGATTTAAAAGAAATAGGTAGTCAAGGCGTGGTTTCCGAAATTTTAAAAGGGAAAAGAACGTTGAATCTTGAACAGATTAAAAAAATTAGTAGTAGGTTTCAAGTTTCACCGATAGTCTTTATTTAAGTTGAAGAGTTTTGATGGAGGCTGTCCGCCTCCATCCGCTTTCCAATAATTTATAGTGGATACCCCTACTTCAACAAACCTTGCAATAAACCATTCAATTTATGAACAAAAGCAGCAGGGTCATCTAATTGTCCGCCTTCGCTCAAAATAGCCTGGTCAAACAAGATGTTGGTAATATCGGCAAAGCGCTCATCATCTGTTTCATCTTTAATGGTGGTGACTAGTGCATGCAAAGGATTAACTTCAAAGATCGGCTTGCTACCGCCCATACCCATCATATTCATGGATTGACCCGCCTCTTTCATAATACGTTCCATATTAAGACTCATATCATTATCGCCGGTAACCAGGCAGGCCGGAGAATCAGTTAAACGATTAGTAACACGTACTTCACTGACTTTATCGCCTAATACTTCTTTCATCTGTTTAAGAATGCTTTCAAAATCCTTGCTGGTTTCTTCTTTCTCTTTTTTCTCTTCTTCGGTATCCAGTTTATCTAAATCTAATTCGCCTTTGGCAACTGATTGAAGCTGTTTACCATCAAATTCAGTTAAATTAGAAATCAGCCATTCATCGACTCGATCGGCCATTAATAAAACTTCGATCCCTTTTTTGCGGAAAATTTCTAAATGAGGACTGTTTTTTGCTGCAGAAAAGCTGTCTGCCGTCACATAATAAATTTTTTCCTGATCTTCTTGCATACGTTTTACATAATCAGCCAATGCTACATCCTGTTTTTCCTTATCCGTATGAGTTGATGGAAAACGTAATAACTTAGCAATGGCCTCTTTATTTTTATGATCTTCAATCATGCCTTCCTTAATGACATTACCAAATTCTGACCAGAATTTTTCATAGACCTCAGCATCTTTACTCATTGTTTTCAACAAGCCCAGTACTTTTTTAACCGCACCGGCTTTAATGGTGGCGATCTGTTTGCTTTGTTGCAGAATTTCTCTTGAAATATTCAAAGGTAATGAATCAGAATCAATAACGCCACGGACAAAACGCAAATAGCGAGGCATTAATTGTTCAGCATCATCGGTGATAAAGACTTTGCGAATATAAAGTTTTACCCCGTGTTTAGCCTCTCTATCCCACATATCAAAAGGTGCGCGCGCGGGTACATAAAGTAATAAGGTATATTCATTAGTGCCTTCTACTTTACTATGTACATGGGTCAATGGATCTTGAAAGTCATGCCCGACATGTTTATAAAACTCGTTATATTCTTCATCAGAAATATCTTCTTTAGATTTTGTCCATAAAGCAGATGCACTGTTGACCGTTTCATCTTCCACAGTAGCTGGCGCAGTTTCCTTGCCATCATCATCGGTTTCTGCCGGGATTTCTTTGCTCATAATAATAGGCAAGGAAATATGATCTGAAAATTTAGTGATAATAGAACGCAATCTATAGCTATCTAAAAATTCATCTTCTCCTTCTTTCAGATGCAGGACTATTTCTGTTCCACGCTGTTTCTTTTCCACGGTTTCCAGGGTGTAATCACCTTCACCGGCTGATTCCCAGCGAACGGCTTCTGTTTCACCGGCTTTACGGGTAGTCAAAGTCACTTTGTCGGCAACAATAAAGGCAGAATAAAAACCAACACCAAACTGGCCAATCAATTCACTGTCTTTAGCCTGATCACCCGTTAATTTATCAAAAAACTGTCGGGTACCAGACTTTGCAATGGTGCCAATATGATCTTGAACCTCTTCCCGGGTCATACCAATACCAGTATCAGAAATTGTTACAGTGCGTTCATCTTTATCAAAAGAAATACGAATATTTAAATCGCTATTTCCTTCATAAAGACTTTCATTTGACAAGGCCTCAAAACGTAATTTATCGGCCGCATCTGAGCCATTCGAGATTAATTCACGCAGAAAAATTTCTTTGTTGCTATACAAAGAATGAATCATCAAGTGCAATAAATGCTTAACTTCGGTTTGAAACCCCAGGGTTTCTTTTTTTGTTTCAACAGTCATAGTTTTTTTCCTATATTTCTAATTTACTTGGGGAATATTTGGGGACATTTATTTTTTTTTCAAGAGAGATGCTTCAAACGGGCATAGAAGAGGGCTCTTATCAGCCACTTTTTGCCGATATTACGTTATCTTCCGAGATGAAGCTAAAGATTGAATGCCAAAATGCCCCCCCAAAATATGAGCCAGTGTTTAAGAACCTGCTCAAGATCGTTACCAGCCGCTGTCAATTGCGCGCGGACGGAGCGCAGAAACCGGAATTTACATGGAGTAAATGAGGATTTCGAGCACCGCCCAAGCGCAATTGGCAGTGGCGTAGTAGATCTTGAACAGGTTCTAAGATAAATTCTTGCTCTCAAAACTGAGGATTAAGAAATGACCATAAGTCGAAAAAGCGGCACAGTACTCCATCAATGTTGTATTAACCTAGATAAATCAGTTGACCGCTCAGTTGGTGCATAAGTATTTGAATAGTTAGCATAACTTAGCTTAATATATCTCACCCGTTAGGTGAGATATATTCGCTACACGGTTTTGTGAAGAAATCTGGACGAAAAATCCTGCACAATAGCTCTCAATAAG
>CAZDMC010000315.1:0-2803 GCA_964506335.1 uncultured Methylomarinum sp.
TAATGCGATAGCATGGAGACCAGTTCTTGTTGTTCTTTTTTAGCAAGTTGCATCCATTGCTCAGTTTTAACATAATTGGCTAGTGGTTTTTTACTTTGCTTCCATTGTGTTTTGAGTTGACTCAAAAAGCGAATGGTTTGAGAGCTATTCGCCAGCCTTTTAGCATCTCTAAAGCGATAGTCAAACCAGCTTTGAAGATAATGTACATTTGATTGGGCTATTTGTTTGAGTTGTTGCAGAATTTCAGAAGCCTGATGAAACCCGATTAATGAGGTGAAGGTCACTGGAATGATTGCTAAAAGCAGAAACCAGATCGTCAATGTTTTCTTCAGTGAATAACGAAAACCGGGGGAGTGAATTTGCTGTTTTGTTGTTTTTTTCATGCAGGGAAAAGAGGACTGATTTTATTGTAAAAAACGCGGTAATCACTTTATTCGAGCTATACAAATAATTTAGTGAATTTCCTGTTTGGTTCTAGGAGGCTGTCCGAGAACTAACATTCGAGTCAGCGAACCACTATATATGGGTTTTATTTTCAAAAGCCTTTGTTCTAGGACAGCCTCCTAGCAGCTATTTGTTTTCTGAGTATAGTTAATATATCCCTAAATTCCATAATGCATTATTAAAAAAAACCTGTATATTGACCTGCTTTGCTCCTGACTTGAGATGAAATTAATTAAACTCTGTACATTTATAAAATTTTCATTGTATAATGGTTGGTTGTTATTTTTTTACTGCACTTTTAGATTGCACTACCCCCTCCAATTAGGTATCTTTAAAATGTCCGAAAACCTTACCAATTCCATTTCTTTTAGTGATTTAGCCTTGTCCGAGCCTGTAGCAAAGGCGGTTGAGAATGCCGGTTATGAAACACCATCGCCAATTCAGGCTGAAATCATTCCTTTTATGCTGGAAGGTAGAGATGTTTTAGGTCAGGCTCAAACAGGCACAGGCAAGACGGCTGCCTTTGCATTACCCGTTTTGTCAATGATTGATCTTAGCATTAAAACCCCACAAGTATTAGTATTAGCGCCCACACGAGAGTTGGCGATACAAGTGGCTGAAGCGTTTCATGGTTACGCCTCTGAGCTAAAAGGATTTCATGTATTACCTATTTATGGTGGCCAAGATTATGGTATTCAGCTAAAACAGCTTAGGCGTGGCGTTCACGTTATTGTAGGCACTCCGGGGCGTGTTATGGACCACATGCGTAAAGGTACCTTAAAGCTTAATCAATTAACCACTTTAATCCTGGATGAAGCGGATGAAATGCTACGCATGGGTTTTATTGATGATGTGGAATGGGTGCTTGAACAAATACCGCAAAAAAAGCAGATTGCCTTGTTTTCTGCCACTATGCCTACTGTCATTCGCAAAATAGCGCAAAAATACCTGCATAATCCAGAACAAGTTACTATTAAAGTTAAAACGGCAACTGCCGAAAATATCCGCCAACGCTATTGGCTGGTAAGTGGTGTACACAAACTGGATGCTTTAACCCGTATTCTGGAAGCTGAAAAATTTGAGGGTATGATTATTTTTGTTCGCACCAAAACGGCGACCATTGAATTGGCTGAAAAACTGGAAGCCAGAGGGCATTCGGCTTCTGCTATTAATGGTGATATGTCACAGCAATTGCGAGAACGAGCCATTAATCATTTAAAACAAGGCAAACTGGATATTTTGATTGCGACTGATGTTGCAGCCAGAGGTCTGGATGTAGACCGGATTACTCATGTGGTTAATTATGATATTCCTTATGACACCGAATCCTATATTCATCGAATTGGCAGAACAGGACGGGCAGGGCGTACCGGGGATGCAATTTTATTTGTTTCGCCAAGAGAAAGACGTTTGCTAGGCAATATTGAACGAGCTACCAAGAAAAAAGTAGAACAAATGCAGTTGCCATCAACGGATTATATTAACAATGCCCGTATTTCTCGTTTTAAGCAACGTATTACCGATACCTTAGCGGCCGATGAATTGAGTTTTTTCAACCAATTGATTGAGCAATACCAGTCTGAGCATGATGTTCCTGCTGTTGATATTGCGGCGGCATTAGCCAAAATTTCTCAGGGCGAAACCCCGTTATTACTGAAAGAAATCCCCAAAAGAGCAGGCAAAGAACGCCCTGATCGAAATGATAGGCCGGGCAGTCGTAGTCGTGGTGAGCGTGACCGCAAACCCAAGCGCAGTAGAGGCGAACACTCTGATATTAAAATGGAATTGTATCGTATTGAGGTAGGCCATAGTCATGGCGTTAAACCTGGTAATATTGTGGGTGCTATTGCTAATGAAACCGGCATTGATGGCGATCATATTGCGCGCATTAAAATTGAAGAGAATTACAGTACCGTAGAATTACCTGCCGGTATGCCAAAAGAGCTATTCCAGGAATTAAAAAAAGTAAGAGTGGTCGGTCAGCAATTAAATATTTCCTCAATGGATAAGACCTTAATAAAAAAGACCAAAGGAAAAAAACGAGTGGGTTCTTCTTCCCGACGAGGTAAGCGACAGTCTAGCGAATAAAATGCAAGAGCTTTTTTATTTACCTCTGCTCTGACCCTTTCCAGCTGGAAAGGGTTTTCCTGGACGCTTTCTACGTCCTGATCAAGCAACAGTCTAAATCACTAGTGCTCTATCAATGTTGTATTGACGGGTAGTCTTTAATAGCCCTCCCTTCCCAGCAAGGGAGGGCTTAAGAGCATAACTCATCAATAGCAAGTGTGATGCAATACTTGCAGAATTACAGTGAATAGTTACAAAATTACCACTATATTAATTTAATGATGGAATAGCT
>CAZDMC010000316.1:0-2798 GCA_964506335.1 uncultured Methylomarinum sp.
TGCTTTATTTTTCTTTATTGCGCTTATTACTTTTAGTAATGAAGATGCAGGCTGGTCGCATAGTGGCTCAACGCAATTTATTAGTAACGCCGGCGGTATGGCAGGTGCATGGCTAGCTGATTTTGTACTCAGCGTTTTTGGTTTAATGGCTTATTTATTTCCCGTGATGTTTTTATGGCATGGTTATCTGATTTATTCTAATGAAAAACAGCAACGAGGGAAATTGATTCTAGCAATACGCTGGTTTGGATTTATTGCCACCCTTGTTTCTGGCTGTGCCATTTTGTATCTGCATATTTTAAGAGTACAGATAGAATTACCGGATAATACCGGCGGCATCTTAGGACAAGAAGTTGGTGGCACCTTACTTATAATGCTAGGCAATTCGGGTGCGACCTTATTGTTTTTAGCTGTTTTTTTAGCAGGCATAACATTATTTACCGGGCTTTCATGGATCTCAATAATAGATAATGTAGGTCGATATACCCTGCTGATTTTTCATGGCATTTACCGCTGGTTTTTGTCAAATTATGATACCTATAAGGATCAGAGTATTCAATCAAAATTATTGGCAAGAGAAGAATTGTCCTTGCCAACGGCAACGGCAACGGCATCTGCTCCAAAAATTAAGATTACACCCACATTATCAGCCATAGAATTCAGTGATAGAGAATTTAAAGAAAGTCAGACAGACTTATTTGAACCGGAAATACTGGAATCAGAACCTGTGGATGCTTTGTTATACAAAGGCAAACTACCTCCACTCGCTTTACTTGATAAAAGACAGGTGTCAGTGACGGGTTATTCATCCGCTGATTTAGAAGAAATGTCACGTCAGGTTGAGAATGTATTACAAGACTTTAATGTGATTGTTGAAGTGGTTGCTGTATTTCCAGGCCCTGTGATTACCCGATTCGAATTGCAATTGGCTGCAGGTGTAAAAGTAAGTCGAGTCAGTGGTTTAGCAAAAGACATTGCGCGAGGATTATCGGTAACCAGTGTAAGAATTGTCGAGATTATTCAAGGTAAATCAGTGATTGGCCTGGAAATTCCGAACAAAGAGCGAGAAATGGTCTCATTTCGGGATTTAATCGCCTCGAGAAACTTCGAAAAATCTAAATCAAATCTGACTTTTGCCATGGGAAAAGATATTGCTGGAACCCCTGTCGTTGCAGATTTGTCTAAAATGCCCCATGTATTGGTAGCAGGAACAACGGGATCCGGTAAATCGGTCGCCATTAACACCATGATCCTTAGCTTGTTGTATAAATCAACGCCTGAAGAAGTGCGGATGATCATGATAGATCCAAAAATGCTGGAATTATCCGTTTATGAGGGTATTCCCCATCTTTTAACACCGGTGGTTACCGATATGAAAGATGCCCAGAATGCATTGCGCTGGGCCGTTGCAGAAATGGAGCGACGTTATAAATTGATGTCTAAACTGGGGGTGCGAAATCTGACTGGCTATAATCAGAAAGTTGCTGATGCAGAAACCTCCGGTAAACCTATCCGCGATCCATTATTTCAACTGCTAGAACCTTTGCAGGAAGGCGAAGAATTTCCAGTATTAGCCCATTTACCGAGCATAGTCATCATTATTGATGAATTAGCCGACATGATGATGATAGTTGGCAAAAAAGTTGAACAATTAATTGCTCGCCTGGCACAAAAAGCCCGAGCTGCCGGTATTCACCTGGTTTTAGCCACGCAGCGCCCTTCAGTCGATGTATTAACAGGTTTGATTAAAGCCAATGTGCCTACCCGCATTTCTTTTCAGGTCTCTTCCCGAATAGATTCCAGAACCATTCTTGACCAAGGCGGTGCAGAGGCTTTGTTAGGCAATGGCGATATGCTGTTTTTACCATCAGGAACCAGCATTCCTATCAGGGCGCATGGTGCATTTGTAGATGACCATGAAGTGCATAAAATAGTAGATTTTCTTAAACAAACAGCGCCCGCTAATTATTTACAGGAAATTACTCAGGAACGCTCTGATGATCTGGGTGAACCGATTGCAGCAGATAACGAAGGTTCAGAAATGGATCTCATCTACGACGAAGCAGTGATGTTTGTCACACAAACACGTAAAGCATCCATCTCAAGTGTACAAAGGCGTTTTAAAGTAGGCTATAACAGAGCCGCCAGAATGATTGAAGACATGGAAAATGCCGGTATAGTCAGTCCACCCGAAAGCAATGGTTCAAGAGAAGTCCTGGCACCACCTGCTCCAAAAGATTAATTTAGAACGATGGATAACACAGTCATCTATTTAATCGCTATTTTCCTGATTTCAACAACAGCGGGCTGGCTTTTTAGTCGCTCAAAAAAATCAGAAACAGTCATCAAAGTCATGACATTCATGCTTTACTTCTGGCTGTGTGCTTTTATGCAATTGATTGTTTTTGGTTTGTTGTATCACTATAAAATACTGATTTAACTTTCCTCTATGCCCCATAAGCATGAATAAAACATATCAGGGATCATGTCATTGCGGTGCAGTATCGTTTTCTTTTGAGCACAAAGGAATAGAAAGCAGTTTGTATCTACTCAGCGTGTTTGAAGCCAGGTACTGGAAACACTCATAACTCCGGAAATTTTCATATCTTAGCGCAACCTCAGTTTTTGCTGAATGCAGGAGACCTTGCCGGTATCAAAACTGACACCGTCTATATCGGTACCGAATATTCTTATTGGTACAATAAATTCGGCGTAAAAGGTGTCGATGAATCTGTAATGCAAGCCATGATCCTAGATAAATCAGTTGACCGCTTACACTTGTGCATAAGCCATAGTAA
>CAZDMC010000317.1:0-2789 GCA_964506335.1 uncultured Methylomarinum sp.
GTGGTTGAAAATAAAATCAATTTAATTGCTGAAAAAATTAAGACAATACAAAAAACCGCACAACAAGGACGCTTATTGCGAGAGGGTATGACTATTGTTTTAGCAGGGAAACCCAACGCAGGAAAATCCAGTTTACTCAATGTTCTGGCAGGCCATGAAGCAGCCATAGTGACAGAAATAGCAGGAACTACAAGAGACATTCTTAGAGAAAGAATACAGATTGATGGTATGCCACTGCATATTATTGATACCGCAGGTTTAAGAGAAAGTGACAATATAGTAGAAAAAGAAGGGATACGCAGAGCGCATGAAGCAATCAGCCAAGCTGATAGAGTGCTATTAATAATAGACAGTACAGATCCAGAGACAGATTCTATTATCAATACCTTACCGAAAGGTCTGGATGTAACAAAAATCTATAACAAAATAGACCTGTCGGGTATGCAAGCTCAAATTATAGATTCAGATCAGCAAAGCGAAATATATCTTTCTATTAAAAAAAATATTGGTCTGGAATTGTTAATCAATCACTTGAAAAAAAGTGTCGGTTTTAAAGGCGAATCTGATGATGTATTTATTGCTAGAAGAAGACATATAGAAGCGTTGAATGAAGGTCAAAAATATGTTGAAAAAGCAAGAAATCAATTGCAAAACCAGGCGGGTGAATTAGTAGCAGAAGATTTAAAACAAGCTCAAAATAGCTTGGCAGAAATCACCGGAGCTTTTAGTTCAGATGATTTATTAGGTGAAATTTTTGGATCTTTTTGTATCGGGAAGTAGTGCCGACTTTTTTCTATCCTGAAATTAACATTGGTATTGCTTATTCTAGGAGGCTGTCCGAGAATAGAAGTCGTAGCGAGGGGAAGCTATTTTGAGTCGGTTTTTTTGATTTTTTGAGGCGAATAGCAGGCTCTTTAACGAAAAAAATCGGGAAATCCGGCCAAAATCAGCTTTTCCGCAGTAGACTTTCTATTCTCGGACAGCCTCCTAGCGTACAGTAATAATATTCTTTTGCGCCAAATCTTTAATAATTTGTAACCCTGCATTGATCATTGTTTTAGGCTTTGGGTGTGCCGATTCTTCTGCTATTTGTTTTAAACAGTCCTGGCAAGTTATCTTCTCATTTTCCTGTAGTATTTGTAAAAGTCTGAAGGTGATAGGGGAAATTTGAATAAAGTTGACTTCATCCAGATTATTTCGATAAACCAGTAAATAAGTAGGTTCTTCTGGTGCAAGTTCAGGTAAGAAATCAGGTGAAATTTGCTGTACTGGAAATTGATAAACCAGTGGCCAGGCAAGTGCAGATAAAGAAATGGTATTTTCAGATAGTATGGTTAATTGTTCTACTGAATTAGTTAATACAAGGTCTTTTGAGATTGATAATGCCATTTCTACCCATTCGTAATGAGCAAACTCTAGCAGAAAAGGGTAATCAGATTTATTGTTACGCTGATTCTGTAAAAAATCTAAAAACTCTTCGGCAATTTCTGAAAAATAGGGCGTGCTACAGGCATGGTTTTTAAAGAAATCCTGGGAAAGTTCGTACCACTGTTCATCATTTAGTATGGTTTTTAAAACCGGGAAGTTGCTGCATAAAAAGCTGTCTACATTATTAAAAAATAATTCCCTATAAACGTCTATACGCTCTCTTTTAACATCGGCAGGTCTTGGGTTATTAAAAGGGTCTCTTATATAAGCTGCAAACTCAGATTGTTTTGCTTTAAAATCAACCGCCATCATGCTGATTTTTGTTGATGTTGTTTGTGCCAGGCATTTTGAATGGACTGAATGGTGTCGACTTCTAACAATAAAACATCCAGTGCTGGTATATTAAAATCGCGTTCCAGCAAGGTAGGAAATACACCATATAATTCATAAGCTTTGGCTAATAATTTCCAGACCGGGTCAATCACGTCTGCACCATGGGTATCAATCAGAAAATCATCGGCTTCAACATAATGTCCGGCAATATGCGCATAGGCAATACGATCTGCGGGCATGGCACGTAAAAAATCTTCCGCATTATAGCCATGATTAATACTATTGACATAGATATTGTTAAGATCAATTAAAATATCGCAGTCCGCTTGCACCACCACGGCATTAAAGAAATCAATTTCATTCATTTCCTGACCAGGTGCGGCGTAATAGGAGACATTTTCTATGGCTATTTTTTGCTCAAGAATATCTTGTACACGCTGAATTCTTTGAGCAACATGGTTTACTGCTTCTTCTGTAAAGGGAATGGGCATTAAATCATATAAATGTCCTTCATGACTGCAATAACTGAGATGTTCGCTGTAAAACTTGATCTGGTGTTCAGCCATGAAATCTTTGACATCATGGACAAACTCCTCATCCAGAGGGTCTGCCGAGCCAATCGAAAGGGAAAGGCCATGACAAACAAAATCAAAACGTTCTGTCATTGACCTGAATTGCCTGCCTAATTTCCCACCGATGGTGATCCAGTTTTCAGGAGCCACCTCATAAAAACTAACATTTCTGGCAGGGTTTTCGACAATCTCTTTTAAAAAAGAACGGCGCAAGCCAAGACCCGCATGTTCTAGCAAATTTGTTAGGCTGTCCATTAGATTCCTTTGTCAGGCTTCAACATAAATAATCTGAAATAAAATCGAAAATTCAAAGACGCTGCACGCCCACATATCTTGTGTGGAAGTGCAGCTTTTTTTGACTAAAAGCGAATGATTATTCTGCTTTTTTATTGGCAGCACATTTACCTTCACCACATTTTCCTTCGCCGCAATTTCCTTCAGTTGCTTTTTTCATTC
>CAZDMC010000318.1:0-2781 GCA_964506335.1 uncultured Methylomarinum sp.
TTATTTAAGGTCTGAGTGTTGGTTTGCATCAGAATATCTGCAACAGCAATATCCTGATTTTTGAAATAACTTAAAACCTGTAGTAAGCGCTGTATCGCTACATGCCTATCACTGGCAATTAGAAAACGAGCCTGAGTATGCTCAAATTTTGCTTTTGTAATGGCTAGTTTTACGGATTCCCAGTCGTAAAATTCGTTATTATTAACACCCCAATGCCCAGGGTCAGGATATAAAGTCAAGGTAATAGTTTCTTGCTGCACTAATGCCGCCGCCTGTTCACTGCCTGGTTCTGGCAAGTCAATCGTCAACACCTGTTCAACACGGTTGGCCGTTAGCATAAAAAATACCAGTAACATAAATATCACATCCAGCATGGGTGTTAAATCAGGTGTAGCACTGATTTCGTCAGTGACTATTATTCGCGATGATGTGCAACTAATCATGCCTGTTGCGCCTTTAATGAAGGAGCATCTTTATTGACGATGGATGGCGAATTAACGTCCGTTAGATCAACCTTTTGGAATGACAGCAATATATGATTGAATAGCTTTTCTAATGCCAGCAGATAACTATTGGCCCAAATTCTAAAAGCATGTCCCGAAACCAAACAAGGAATAGCAATGGCTAAACCAAAAGCGGTAGTCAGCATTGCTTGTTGTAATCCATTGGCCAATAATGCGGGTGAAATAGCACCCGTGTGCGAGGCCATTGCTTGAAAAGCATTTATCATGCCCAGTACCGTACCCAGTAAACCAAGCAAGGGACTAATGACCGCTAACAAAGTTAGCCAGGCTAAATTTGCATGTAACCGCGTCTTTTGTTCAAGCAGCCATAAGGAGGCAATATCTTCAATAATATTTATTGGCTGCTGACAACAATCGAGCATTTTTTTGATGCCGATCGAAGCCTGACTTGACGATGCCTGCAATTCTAGCTGCAAAACTGACCATTGCCTGGTTTTTACTAACGCCAAAATAGTTTGTTGCCTGGTTTTAGAAAAACCGGTTAGGCTTAAAAAAAACCAGCATCGTTCCACAATAAGTGCCAACATCATCAAGGAACAAAACAACAAAGGCCAAGCCATAAACCCTAATATTTCAATCCAGCTAATCATGCTGCAACTCTATTTTCCGGGAGTGACATCAATAAGTCGCGCCACACTAGGTCTTCACCTGATTCGAGGCTGTATTGGCCAAAAATCAGGGCGATAGTGTTACCTTGTGCATCATAAAGTTCCAATGAACTTAGCATGCCGGTGGTTATCGGTTTTTCTACGACATACAAACTGGAAATCGCGGTTTCATCTAAATGCAGATTGAAATGTTCGTCCAGTATGTTAAGCCAGGGGCCGGTCATTTTAAGATTATGTATCACCCCACAATGAATTTGCACAGCCCCTGGGTTGCTAACAAACAACATGATTGGTATTTTGATCTCGGTTATTTTCTCAATAACACTTCGGAACAGATGCGAGTCAATAGGCGTGACAAATTCTGACCCGGCTATGTCGATGGCTTCAAAGCGGGTCAGTTGAAATTTATCCAGCATTTTTTCAAAATCGTGGATATGCTTAAAGTTTCGCCAATATGTTCGTAACACCTGGCTGTCTACCTTAACATCTCTGTTTTCTGCAAGCGGAACAGGTAAAGTCACCCCCAATGTTTGACTTTGTGTGTTTGTCCGAAATCGGCTGATTAATTTATCATAACCAGGTTTGTGGCTGGCTGGAGTCAAATACACTTTATGAACGGCCGTTCCAGTGGCATCAAAAAATTGCAGACTATATCTCAAACCAGCCGGTGTTTCTTGCTCAACCGCAAAAGCAAATTGGCAATGAAATAAATTTAATCGTGCCTCTATAGTGCCTTTAAAAACGGCCATTTTATGGCTATTATTTTTAACCAGATTATAAATACCGGTTTGCTCATGAACGGCGTAGTTATTTCTGGTTAACGCCATGACGGTACCTAAAGATTCAAAGTCATGGAGTAAAGTTGTCCAAATAGGGGTAAGCCGTATCACTGATTGACCACAACCAGTGGCTAGTAGCTCTGCTTCACTGACATTTAAAAGTTTCGCAGCATTTCTAATCCGTAGCTGTGGTTGTTTCTTTAGAAGTTCATTCCAGTGATGCAATAATAATTGTGGATTGTTTGGGGCTTTTTTTTGTACACACTGATTCATGCTAGTTGCCTTTATTTTAATACGAAATTAACGGGGACTTGTACCCATGATGCAATGTTAAAGCCATTACTTTTTGCCGGTTCAAACTGCCATTTTTGTACAGCTGCTATTGCAGCTTGATCTAGTGCTTCAAAGTTAGATGTTTGATGAACAGTTAATGTTTCTACATGACCCAACCGAGAAATTTTTGCTCTTATCAGCGTTGTTCCTTGTTGATGTCGCCTAATGGACTGGCGAGGATAAACAGGAGGAAGCGGTGAACGACGAAATTTAGGGTTTAACCTAACGACCAGTTGTTTTTCAGAGGCTTGTAAAGCGCTCACTACACCTGCTTCGATATCCATCTTGCTACTATTACTCTTAACTTCTATTTCAATAACATCATTTCTTGCTTGCTGTAACTGCTCAGGTATTTGATCGGCCGGCATCACAGTAGCGGACAAGGACGGCTTGATAGCTATTTTTTGAATTGTACTTTTATGCTCGACAACCTGTGTTAGCTTTTTAGGTACTATTTTTGTTAATCGTTCTGGGGGGTTTATTGCAGTTGTCTTTACAAATAGCCCTGGTTCATTGATCGCTACATTCTTGACAATT
>CAZDMC010000319.1:0-2778 GCA_964506335.1 uncultured Methylomarinum sp.
CGCGCTTGGGCGGTGCTCGAAATCCTCATTTACTTCATGTAAACTCCGGTTTCTGCGCTCCGTCCGCACACAACGGGCAGTGGCTGGTAACGATCTTGAACAGATTCTAAATACTTTTAAGGCTATCTATAGGCCAGCGTGGTTTGGCATTTATCTCTAGGTTTTCTTGCTGTCCTGCCAGCAGTCTTTGACAGCCTGCATAGGCAATCATTGCTCCGTTATCAGTGCAGAATTCTAATCTTGGAAAGAAAAGCTGTGCATTTTCTTTTTTAGTCATTTTTAATAAATCGGCGCGAATTTGTTTATTTGCACTGACTCCGCCAGCAATAACTAATGTTTTTAATTGAGTTTGCTGTAGTGCTCTGCGACATTTTATAGTCAGTGTTTCAGCGGTGGCTTTTTGGAATGCAAAGGCAATATCGGCTTTATCCTGTGCTGTTTTCTCAGTTTTATTTAGGGTATTCATGGTAAAAGTTTTTAACCCACTAAAGCTAAAATCCAGCCCAGGTCTGTCTGTCATCGGTCTTGGAAATTTAAAACGATCATTTCCTTGTTCAGCCAGTTTTGATACTTTCGGTCCACCGGGGTAGCCAAGACCTAGCATTTTAGCTGTTTTATCAAAGGCTTCTCCGGCTGCATCATCAAGCGATTCTCCTAACTGCAAGTAATGGCCAATGCCGTCCACTTGAATTAATAAGGTATGGCCACCAGAAACAAGCAAGGCAACAAAAGGAAAATCAGGTGGATCTTCTTCCAGCATGGGTGCCAGCAAATGTCCTTCCATGTGATGAACGGCAATAGCCGGTATTTGCCAGGCCCAAGCCAGGCTTCTTGCTGTGGTTGCACCCACCAGTAATGCGCCCATTAATCCGGGGCCTGCGGTATAAGCAATGCCATTTATCTCTGATTTTTCGAGATGACTATCAGAAATTGTTTGTTTGATCAAAGGAATCAGTTTGCGGATATGATCGCGCGATGCCAGTTCGGGTACAACACCGCCATAATCACTATGCATACTAACCTGACTATAAAGATGATGAGATATTAAGCCTTTAGTTGAGTGGTATATTGCTACACCGGTTTCATCACACGAGGTTTCTATGCCTAAAATATACATTGTTCTTTGATTAAACTAAAAGTTTAGGTATAATTGAGAGTTCACTTTTCGGGCTCAATGCGCTTAATAGATTAAGCAGAGTAGCTCAGAACAGGTTTCTAGGAACATATTAACATAATCAGGTCATTATAATGCCATCAGTAAAAGTTAGAGAAAACGAGCCTTTTGATATAGCCATTCGTCGCTTTAAGCGTTCTTGCGAGAAAGCCGGTGTCTTATCAGAAGTTCGTCGTCGTGAGTTTTATGAAAAACCAACGGCAGAGCGCAAACGCAAGGGTGCAGCAGCTGTTAAGCGCCATTTAAAAAAATTAGCACGCGAACGCTATGCCCTTAAAAACCTGCGTCGTGGCCGCCCCCAGCTTTGAGATGGATTCATTAAAAACGCGTATCAAGGATGATATGAAAACAGCAATGAAGGCAAAGGATAAAGCAAGATTAAATGTCATTCGGATGATGTTAGCGGCTATTAAGCAAATTGAAGTTGATGAGCGGATAGAGCTTGATAATGCGCGAATTATTACAGTACTTGACAAAATGCTGAAACAACGACGCGAATCCATAAAACAATTTAACGAAGCGGCTCGTACAGATTTAAGCGATATTGAAGAAGCTGAAGTGCTTGTTATTCAAGACTACTTACCCAAAGCATTAACTGAAGATGAAATCAATGAATTGGTTGAAAAAGCAGTATCTGATTCTGCGGCAACATCTGTCAAGGATATGGGTAAAGTCATAGGGATTTTAAAGCCTCAAATGTTAGGCCGTGCGGACATGTCTGTTGTTAGCAAGATCATCAAAACTCGACTGGCGGGCTAATTAAAATGGCTGGCCTATAGTGTCAGGAAGAATTCCCCGTGAGTTCATTGATGAACTTTTGCTCAGAGTTGATATTGTTGAGCTGATTGATTCTCATGTTCCGCTAAAAAAAACAGGCAACAGTTTTAAAGCGCGCTGTCCTTTCCATACTGAAAAATCCCCCAGTTTTTCTGTCAACCCTAATAAACAGTTTTATCATTGCTTTGGCTGTGGGGCTGGCGGAAATGCGATTAGCTTCTTAATGGAATTCAGCCATCTTGATTTTCTTGAAGCCATTGAAGACCTGGCTGGTTTTGTGGGTATTGATGTACCTAGAGAAGCCTTGCAATATCAAAGCATAAAGCATGATTACAGTGCTTTATATTCAATACTAGAGCGTGTGGCGATTTTCTATGTTGAGCAATTAAGGCATCATTCGCAAGGCATTAAAGCCATTGAGTATCTAAAAAACAGGGGATTGAGCGGTGAGATAGCAAAAGAATTTTCTCTGGGTTATGCGCCGGATGATTGGGATCTGCTGTCTACCCAGTTTGATAGTAAACTATTAGTTAATGCTGGAATGGTAGTCACTAAGGATAATGGCAGGCGCTATGATCGCTTTCGAGGCCGCCTGGTTTTCCCTATTAAAGATAAACGAAATCGAATAGTGGGTTTTGGCGGCAGAGTTTTAGACGACTCATTACCAAAATACCTAAACTCTCCAGAAACTGCCATTTTTTCAAAAGGTAAAGAGCTTTATGGGCTTTTTGAACTACTGGAAAAACAGTCCAAACCAAATAGAATTGTCATTGTTGAGGGCTATATGGATGTCCTTGCTCTGGCTCAATTTGGTGTCCATTACTCTG
>CAZDMC010000320.1:0-2772 GCA_964506335.1 uncultured Methylomarinum sp.
ATAGATAGGTAAATCTTCAGTGTACTGTGCGGTATCGGGTTCACCATAAACTGTAGCTGAGGAGCTGAAAATTAGATTTTTAACACCGGCTTCAGCCATCATCTCAAATAAAACCAAAGAACCATAAACATTATTTTGATAATATTTTAAAGGCTGTTCACAGGATTCACCTACCGCTTTCAAACCCGCAAAATGGATAACAGCATCAATTTTATGGCTCGAAAAAATAGCTGCCAGTGCTTTTTTATCTCGAAGATCATGCTGATAAAAAGTAAGTGATCGGCCTGTTATTTTTTTTACACGATTGAGTGACTCAAGTTTACTATTGGACAAGTTATCAATAACAATAACTTCATAGCCAGCTTGTAATAGCTCAACACAGGCGTGGCTGCCAATATAACCGGCACCCCCTGTCACAAAAACGGTCTTTTTATCCATGATTTGTAAGTCTTAACTAAGGTTTTGGAGTTTATTTGAAGTCAGGTTTGGTTTTATCAGGACTTAATTAATAAACCAAATTCTTCAATCAAGAGCCAGTTTAAGATACCATCAATCAGTTATAATTGCATTTTAACGAGTACAGTAGCGGGTCTTTGTAGTCTGCATGGAATGAAGTGTAATACGGAAATGCTAGTAGTCTGTCAATACAACATTGACAGACTACTAGCATTTCCGTATTAGGCTTGGCTACAACCAGCCACATTGATTTCCCTTGATAACTTTATTGAGGTTAATGCGTGCTCCTGATTTTTTTAATGAAAGGTTTTTAGATGTTAAAACATTTCCCAGCAGTCGATGTTGAGATTATTCACAGTAAAAGAGACTATTGTATTATTGCTTTTGCTTTTGTTGTAGTTACTTTATGTTTTTTAATTGATTCAGTGGCGAGTCATGGCTTGCAGCTAGCATTAGGCATTGCCGGCTGGATTTGTTTAATAGGCTTATTATATGGAGAGTGTAAATATGTCAGAGCGCAAATATTTGTTGCGGTAACCTTTGCCACAATAGGTGAGCAGTTTGCGTCCATATATATGGCTGGATATACCTATCGTCTGGAAAATGTACCGGCTTTTGTTCCACCGGGTCATGGGATTGTTTATTTAACCGCCGTAGTATTAGGCCGTTCTGGTTTTTTTCAACAATATGCCAGAAAAATTGCTTGTTTTGTGGTTTTGGCAGGGGGCTTATGGTCAATTCTTGCATTAATCGGCATAGTGGGTCGAGAAGACCAAATAGGTGCGTTATTATTTTGTATTTATTTGCTGTTTTTATTTAAAGGCAAATCACCTATGGTCTATTTAGGTGCTTTTTTTATTACCACATGGGTAGAAATTGTTGGTACATCAATAGGCACCTGGAAGTGGGCGGCTATAGATCCTGCTACAACATTAACACAAGGTAATCCACCCAGTGGGGTGGCTGCCTGGTACTGCCTGGTTGATGCGGTAGCCATGGGCTGTGCTATTCCTGTATTAAATGTCGCTGCAAAAGGGTTGGTTTTATTCGGATTTAAAGAAGCGGTTAAGGAAGAGGTTTAGTGGCAGTAAAAACCCCATATTCAATAATTTTGTCTATAAATAATCTATGTTGCGCCAGTCCGACTTTAAAATTGGCAGTTTGAGCTTTGCTTCTTAAACCCAGCCATTGACTTATTTTTTGCACAGGTTTTAAACGATTAGCCACCTTAAACATATACTCAGCCGACGGCAAGGTTTCATCTGTAATATCGGTATACACAATATTCTGAAATTGGTTTTGTTCCAATAATTCTATAAATGTTTTGCGCAAACATAAATTAGGTACAGCCCAGCCATTTAGGCAGGTGACAATATCACTCCATTCGTCATCATTAAATTCATTACGTTGAAGATAGCCATCGCAAATGATGATTTTTCCACCGGGACGTAACAAGCGATAAGCTTCTTTTAAAAAATCACCCTTGTTCAGGGCGTGACAAACGCTTTCCAGTCCCCAGACGATATCAAATGATTCGTTTTCAAAAGGTGTGGCGCAAAAGTCAGAGACTTTAAAGTTAATATTATTGGATACCTTTTGTCTTTTAGCATGTTGTTGAGCGTGCTTTACTTGTTGCTGGCTTATGGTGATTGCTGTCAAATGATTACCATGATGTTTTGCCATCCAGATTGAACTGCCGCCAATACCACAGCCGGCATCTAAGACATGATCGTCGGCTGATATTTCAGCTAAATTATAGAGTAGCTGGTTTTTATTGATTAAAGCCTGATGGTGTGAGCTGGTTTGTTCATCCCAATAACCATAATGTAAAGCCAGGTTTTCTCGATTACACCAGGCAAATAAATAATCGTGATAGCAATCATCATAGTGTTTTGCGGCATCAGATTTAAGCTCAGCAGTGGATAATTCTGTGTTTTTTCTTAAAGTATCGTCTCTGTAGTCTTGATTGGGTTCTATATGATGCATTATGAATGAGTAGTTTAATGGCCTGGATTTTTCAGAATAGCGGAGCATTATATCTGTTATTTTTTTAGTTTACATGCTTAGCCATGATGCAGTAGTATGAATTATCTGAAACGAATAGATAAAGAAGGTGACTTATGCAGCGTCGTGATTTTATAAATTTAACCGTGATTAGTGTTGGCGCGAGTCTTGTTACACCAAGCCGTGTCGCAATGGCAGGCAGTAAAGATAATGTGGAAGGAAGTGTTTATTTTACTAAAGAAAAACCGGGTCGCTGGAGTAAAAAAGTAGCGGGACATTTACCCAATATGGAAATTAAAAAACGAGGTTCAA
>CAZDMC010000321.1:0-2756 GCA_964506335.1 uncultured Methylomarinum sp.
TATCGGCAAAAATTCAGCGCTTAGAAATCCGCAGTCGTGACCGCACGAAGTATAACTGCATACTTTACATGACATAAGCCCAGGGTGCGATATCAAGAGGCAGTCTGGTTAAAAATAAATCGGCTGCAAAACCGGTAAAATCGTCCATATTTCTGAAAATTTTCGTTAAATAGTCTACTATTCGTCTCAAATTTTCAAAAATATGGCCTGATTTTTCCACTTTTTCGCTTCGATTATTTTTAACCAGACAGCCTCTAAAATGAACACTGAATTACTCGATGTAGTGGATGAAAATGATCAAGCCATTGATTGTTTGCCTCGCTACCAGATTCATGCATCAGGATTACGCCATCGTGCGGTTCATATTCTTGTTTTTAACCCGCAGGGAGATTTGTTTTTGCAAAAAAGGTCGATGAAAAAAGATTTAAACAAAGGCTTATGGGATACTTCTGCGGCGGGTCATGTTGAAACCGGTGAAAATTATTTAAGCACCGCATTAAGAGAAGCGGAAGAAGAGTTGGGCATAAACCTAAAAAACAACTTACAGTGCTTGTTCAAACTTTTTCCTGTACCTGCATTAGGCATGGAGTTTATTCAAGTTTATCAAAGCATTCATAATGGGCCTTTTATTCTAAATACTGAAGAAATTGATGAAGGTCTTTGGTTTTCGACAAAAGAAATTTCTATGCGTGTGTTGGCAAATGATGCAACATTGACAAAAACCTTTAAGACTATCTGGACGCAATATCTGGAACAAAAAAATAGCTAAGGAACGTGAGTAGAATAAGTTTGACAACGGGTGCAGGATTTTATTCGTATTCAAGGCGTAAAAATATGCGCGATATACATTCGTAAACCCAACACAGGGTCGTTTATATTGTAAAATAGCGGTTTAATTTTACTTGACTAGAGAGTGTATCAATGGGATGGGTGTTTTTGTTTATAGCAGGTTTTTCAGAAATAATTTTTGCTTTAAGTCTTAAATATAATGAAGGCTTTACTAAATTATATCCTAGCATTGTTACCATGATTTCGGGAGGTACCAGTTTTTATTTATTAATGCTGGCGATCAAAACCTTACCTTTAGGCACGGCCTATGCCATCTGGACAGGAATGGGCGCGGTCGGCGTGGCTATTTTAAGTATTTTTCTGTTTAAAGAATCGACAGACTGGTTCAGAGTTGCTTCTATCAGTTTGATTGTGATGGGAATCATTGGGCTTAAACTGACGCATGTGGAATAAAACTCAATGTTACACCTGATTTTTCAATCTGTTCTTGAACATGCTGTCATACAACGTATTGGCAGGGGAGATGATGTTGTTTTTATGGAAAATGCTGTTTTTAGAGTCTATAAATATAATATCTTATCGGCTGAATTGCAGAAAATGCTTAACAACAATATTAATTTATATGTTCTGAGTGAAGAGATTGAAACAAGAGGCATTAATGTCAGTGAATTGATTTTGGGTGTAAAAGTTATTGATTATCTCGGATTAGTCCAATTAACCGAGGATAATAAGGTCATTATGACGTGGAATTAAGGGTTGAAGGCACTGTCCTACAAACAACAGAGCAGGGTTTTCTATTGGATTTGAATGACTGGAATGAAGGCGTTGGCAGTGAAATCGCCCGATTAAATGAAATTGAATTAAATCAAGCGCACTGGGAAATTATTTTATTTATCCGAGCTTACTATCAAGTATTTAAGCATTTGCCTAATGCTCGTGTTTTTACCAAAGCAATCAGGCAAGAGTTTGGAGAGAATAAAGGAAATAGCCGATATTTGCATAAGTTATTCCCTCAAGGTCCATTAAAGTATGCTTGTAAAATTGCCGGTTTACCCAAACCACCCACTTGTTTTTGAAAAGAGCACAGCTTTATTTGTTAACCAGCGATAAAGCAAATTCATAGGCTTCTGGAAAATCAATAAAAGCGGCTTTTTCAGAGGTCTGTATCTGTTTGAACAAACCAATCTCTGTTTTTGATTTTATATTACCGATAGCCAACGCACCAATACTAAGAAATGTTCCGCCGTCATAGTCTATAGGGCTGTTTAAATCTTGCATACCCATACCTGCAACGCCACTGGGAGGAACTGCATTGGTATCTGCAACTACAAGCAGGCTGTCTACTTGATCCAGTTGTCTGGTTTCCAGGATTCGGATGCCAGCTTTTGCCACACAAATAACAACATCAACACCTTGTAAAGCAGCAACTTTTTCTGCATGTGTTAATGCAGATGTCCAGGCAACATTAACATTATAACGGTCACAAAAACGCGTGGCTACGCCTTCATCATCATCCGCTGTAAGTTTGCACAGGCGTGTTGTTGCGCCTTCTTTTGCTGACAGAATAGCAGAACATAAACCCACTGGCCCAGTACCGAAAACGGCAACAGTACGGCCGGCTAAACCACTGCCATGATTTTCTTCTAATGCTTTTCTAACTAAAGCCAGAACGCTGGCCGAGGTAGTATAAGCACCATTAGGGTCGGCAAATACACCCACTTGAAAAGGTCCAACCATAGCCTTTTTGGCATTTTGAAACATGTCAGCGGCTAAATGCACATCGCGTCCGCCGATAAAAATGCCAGTATCATTAAAGCGTTGGGGCGGCCGGGCAAAAATAGCATCTTGAACCATGGCTTTGACATTGTCCGGATTGAGGTGAGGAAAGGGAATAATGTGATTAAAACCGGCATCGGCAGCCATAGTTACATCAAACGGGCTGATATTATCTCCGGGGTTAAGAATGT
>CAZDMC010000322.1:0-2746 GCA_964506335.1 uncultured Methylomarinum sp.
ATCGGCAAAAATCAACCGATAGAAAACCGCATCCGTGACCGCGCGAAGTATATGTTTGCCATATCAACAATGAATCCAGATATGTCACAAAGCCAGTGGTTGTTAGTCACCTTACCTGCAGGCGTGGGGGCAGTTTACTTTCGGCCGGTTCTGCAACGGCCGTGGCATTAATACTTTTTTCAGTCACCTAAAATGGACGCCTGTTATTGCCATAGGTTATTTTGCCAGTCTATATGTACCTCTATTGCTTAATGCTTAATGCTTAATGCTTAATGGATAAATGCAGTTCTGAAAGCTAATAGTAAAACGCCATCCTCTCACTTAATTTTTGACACCTTTAATAATCCTCAAACTCATAATATGGATATTTTTCAAGCCCTTGCCTTGGCTTTATTACAAGGCTTAACAGAATTTTTACCTATTTCCAGTTCGGCACATTTAATTCTATTACCCACCCTGGCTGGCTGGGAAGACCAGGGTTTAGCCTTTGATGTTGCTGTTCATGTTGGCACCTTAACAGCCGTAGTTGCCTATTATCGTAAAGATATAACTCAAATTATAAAAGCATGGCTTGCCTCTATTTTTGGAAAAGGCATGACCGAGGATGCAACTCTTGCCTGGTATGTAATATTGGGGACAATTCCAGTCGGGCTAGTAGGTATAACACTACCCTATGTTGTTGAAACAATGCTACGTTCACCCTTGGCTATTGCTACTACCACTATAATTTTTGGCTTATTACTCTGGTTTGCAGAAAAAAAAGCAAAAGAGCAAAGAACAACAATCACTTTCTTTGATGCTGTCATTATTGGCTTATTTCAGGCCATTGCTCTTATCCCTGGAACTTCTCGCTCAGGAATAACAATAACAGCCGGGCTAATGACCGGCTTAAAACGGGAAAGTGCTGCGCGATTTTCTTTTTTATTGTCTATTCCAGCCATTGCTTTGCCAGGTACGCTGAAAGGCCTGGAACTATGTAAAACAGCCGAACCCATTATGTGGGATTTAATTTTAATTGGCACTTTTGTGTCCGCTATTGTGGCCTATTTATCAATAGGCTGGTTTTTAAGACTATTAAACAAAGTCGGGATGATTCCTTTTGTCTTTTATCGGCTAATACTGGGAATCTTCCTGTTCTCCATATTTCTCTGATAATTTCAATAAAACAACTACAGCACCCGTTCCACCCTCTTTTTGCGAAGCAGAGCAAAATGCCTGTACCTCTTTTTGCTGACGCAACCAGATATTAATATTATTTTTTAATACAGGTTGATTATCAGGTGAACGATAACCTTTACCATGAATAATATGAATACAGCGAAAGCCGGATTCTATGCTACTTTGTAAAAAACGGGATAATTGTACACTGGCTTCACGACTACTAAGGCCATGTAAATCAATGGATGCGCCTAGACCGTAATAACCTTTCCGCAATTTTTTTAGAACATTTTTTTGTAAGCCCGGCGAGATAAAACTGATTCTATCTTCCTGATAGAGTGTCTCAATGTCTGTATTGATGCTTTCCTTAAAATCACTTTTGTCAGCCTGGCTGAGGGTTTTTGGAAAAGGCTTAGGTTTATCTCCCGATGTAAATAACAGCTTATCACTTTTTACCGCTTTAACTTTGCCAATGGTTTCTCTGAATAAAGCAGAATCTTCTGAAGAAAGTGTTTTTTTTGCCACGATATCGGATAGACATTCATTTTATTTGCTAAGATGTCTGATTTTATAGCCTTTTGATCTTTTATGCACATCCTATTAAGTAATGACGATGGCTATCTTGCCACAGGCTTATGCGCTTTAGCAGAGTCTTTGGCTAAACTGGCCGATATTTCAGTGGTAGCTCCTGATAAAAACCGAAGTGCAGCCAGTAATTCATTAACGCTGGAAATGCCATTAAGAACACATACCGCAGACAATGGTTTTATTTATGTTGATGGCACACCTACAGACTGTGTTCATTTGGCCATTACCGGCTTATTAGATAAAGAACCGGACATGGTGTTTGCAGGCATTAATCATGGGGGAAACCTGGGGGATGACGTGCTTTATTCTGGTACTGTAGCAGCAGCAACAGAAGGCCGGTTTCTGGGTTTACCTGCGGTGGCCATTTCACTGGTATCAAACCAGCCCAGGCATTTTGATTGTGCTGCACACGTAGCCCGCCTTTTGTTTCAAAAAATTGTTAAATCCCCATTACCTAAAGATACCCTGCTGAATGTGAATGTACCTGACCTGCCTTTTTCCCAAATAAAGGGCTTTCAGGTAACACGTCTGGGGCAAAGACATAAATCTGAACCCGTTATCAAATCATCTGATCCCCGGGGAAGAGATATTTATTGGGTGGGGCCTCCGGGTAGTGAACAAGATGCAGGACCGGGTACGGATTTTGACGCGATTAAGCAGGGTTATGTGTCAATAACGCCTTTACAACTGGATTTAACACGTTATGACACCATGGATAATATTGAGCAGTGGTTAGGCAACTCGCAATAAATAATCCATCAGCATTATTTGTCTTTTTGCCTGTCTTCTGCGTTGCAACTTCGGTTACATAGTTTGCTATGCGCCCTACATTGCACCTTGAATACAAACAAAAACCCTGCCTGATACAGGTGGGTTACCTTAACCCTAGAAAAATCAGTTGATCACGGATTTTGTGGAAAATCTGGGCGAAAAAGACAAAGAATCGCTCGAAAATAATGGCCATAGTCCTTATTGAGAGCTATTCTGCAGGATTTTTCGT
>CAZDMC010000323.1:0-2743 GCA_964506335.1 uncultured Methylomarinum sp.
ATGTAGCCAATAACGGCCACCCAACCTTTTTTATAAATTCAAACATTCAAAACCTCTTATCGTTTACCGGGCTAAAGAAAGTATTTTTGCAGCAACATCATCAAGTGCAACCACATGGTCGGCGGCTCCCAGTTTAAAAGCCTCTCCAGGCATACCCCAGACTACGCTGCTAGCTTCATCCTGAATAATATTAACGGCTCCGGCCTGTTTCATTTCCTTCATGCCGTTTGCACCATCGGCACCCATGCCTGTCAACATAACTCCCATCGCGTTGCTCCCCACATTTTGAGCAACTGACCGAAACATCACATCAACCGAGGGCTTATGGCGATTAACTGGCGGCCCATTATTTAACTGACAAACATATCGTGCGCCGTCTCTAATAACCATTAGATGTTTATCTCCAGGGGCTATATAAATATTACCCGATAAAATCTGCTGATTATTTTGAGCAATACAGCATTTCATTGCAGAGGCATTATTGACATTTTTAGCAAATGAAGCGCTAAATGCAACAGGCAAATGCTGCGAAATTACGATAGCAGGTGTAGTCATTGGCAAACCGCTAACCACTGCTTTAATGGCTTCTGTACCCCCTGTTGAAGCGCCCAGCGCAATAATCACATCGGTGGTTTTAAAATGTTTTTTTACTGGATTAGAAGCCAGAATCACATCAGCTGAGTATTTTTCTGATGCGACAAAAGCACTTGCTTGTGGTTTTGGGCTTACTTGTAAACTACGAATACGTACTTTAGCAGCAACCTTTACTTTTGCAATAATACCTTCTGCATAGTCGTTAAGTGTACTGGAAATATCCACTTTAGGTTTTGCCACAAAATCAACAGCGCCTAATTCTAATGCTTCCAAGGTGACTGCCGCACCTTTTTCAGTCAAAGTGGAAATCATTACTACCGGCATCGGTCTTAAACGCATTAAATTCCGTAAAAAAGTAAGTCCATCCATCCGTGGCATTTCAATATCTAATGTTAAAACATCCGGGTTCAACTTTTTAATTTTATCTCTGGCTATAATAGGGTCAGCTGCTGAACCTACCACCTCAATATCATCGGATGAATTAAAAATCTCTGTCAGAATTTTTCTGATCAATGCAGAGTCATCAATAATGAGCAGACGTATTTTTGCCATTGTATTTTCCTTAAAACAACTCTATTTCACTAACCACAGCCGTGTTCTTAATGGATGAACTATACTGTTTTTCACGTACAACAATAGTCTCATAGTGTAAATCTTTAATCTTTTTCATCATCACTTTTCCGGTAGCTGGAAAATAAATTACTTTTCGGGGGTAAATATCGCCTAAATCCTTAGAAAGTAGTTTTAATGCCTCTGTATCAACATATTCAAGTACAAATTCAACATTTTTTGAACCGACATCACCCATGGTAGGGATTATTTTTCCTCCGCCAAATAATTTGACTTCCAGGTTTTTCCGCTTGCCTCCATTTTCCAAAATGGTATTTATTAAATGCTCCATAGCATAGTTACCATAACGCGTGGCATTTCCAACAACCGTGTCTACGCCTTCGTTTAATTTTTTCCTGGTTGTTTCTGGAAGCATAAAATGATTCATGCCGCCAATACCCCGTTCTTTATCCCGGATACAGGCAGCAATACAAGAACCCAAAACAGTGGTAACCAATTCATCTGCTGCAGTTACATAATATTCACCCGGCAATATTTTAGCGGCAACAATATGATGGGTTTTATCCCAATATCGCTTAATTTTCTCAAAGCCTGTGACAGAAAGAACAGGTAACATTCTATTTGAACTCATGAGATCCTTTTATAGATGGTATTTCCTATCATTTCAAAACCCGTGTCTAATTGATGCAAAGACTCGGAATGGCCAATAAATAAACGAGAGCCTGGTGCTAATAATTTACTGTATCTTTGTGCCAGCAATTCCTTGGTATCCCTGTCAAAATAAATCAGTACATTTCTACAAAAAATAAAGTCAAAAAAGTGTTTGATCGGCCATTCCTGCATTAAATTGAGTTTTTTAAAACGAATAATAGACCGACATTGTTTATTTAATTTAACTTTATTAGTATTTTTGCCTGTGCCATTTTTAAACCACCGTTTTAATCTGGCCTGATCTAAGCCCTCTACTCTATCTTCTGAGTAAATCCCTGTTGCCGCCGTTGTTAAAACATTGGTATCTAAATCAGTGGCTAAAATTTTGACTTCCCAGTCAGCAGGTACATTTTCCAGTAAAGTAATCGCTAAAGAATACGGTTCTTCACCGGTAGAACAACCTGCCGACCAAACTTTAATGGATTTTTTTGTTCTATTAGTGTTTAAAAGTTCAGGTATCAGCGTGCTTTTTAAATAATCGAAATGATGTTTTTCCCTAAAAAACGAAGTCAGGTTGGTAGTGACTGCATTGATAAATTCAGTAAATTCTTCCTCAGGATTATTTTTCAGATAAGTGCAGTATTCTTTAAAATTGCTTAAACTCAGTTTTCTTATCCGTTTTGATAATCTGCCATAGAACATATCAAACTTATCATCAGGTACTAAAATACCGCTATGCTCATTTGATATTTTTCTTAAGAAATCAAAATCTTCTCTGGTAAAAGTGAATTCGCGCTGTTTGCTCGGCAAGCTATCCTCTCCTGCAGAAGGGTAAAAAAAATTTTTAATGCTACTCTAAAAAAAGCCCGCAGTAGCCTAGGAGGCTGTCCGAGAATAGAAAGTCTACTGCGGAAAAGCTGATTTTGGC
>CAZDMC010000324.1:0-2719 GCA_964506335.1 uncultured Methylomarinum sp.
ACGGGGAATCTGGCCAAAATGGCTTTTCCGTAGTAGGTTTTTCTATTCTCGGACAACCTCCTAGGAGGCAATGCCATTATCTTTTGGTAATGTTTACTGGAGGTCAGCTGAGTATGTAACGATTACAAAAATGTTTGGAAAGTAGACATAGAGACATCTGAAATAGAGATTAAGAGAGTACTCTTAAATTATATATGTAACCCATTAAAAAAAATAAGGAAATTAATGCTGAGAGGATATTGCTTTATTTGGATTGAGTCTATTTATGACACTCTGCATCATTAGGATACAGAGTGTTCTAAAATGAATTTAATATCACTGAGCACCAAATACCTTTCTCAACAAGGCCGTTGTCTGTTTTGCCGGGTCTGTTCTAATCGCAGCATCTTCTTTTGCAATATAATGGAAAATACCATCCATACCTTTTTCCAGCACATGATCCGTTAGCTCTGCTTTTACATCGGGAACAAAAGGTAAAGCCTGATATTTGCTCATGAGCTTGTCAAACGCTTGTATTGCACCGACCTGAGCAAGACTTTGATCAATAATGGGACGCATTTCTTTGATTAATTCAGGGGTCATTTTCTGTTTAAAATAACGGGTTGCTGAATCTTCAGGGCCGTTATAAATGCCTTTTATATCATCAAAGGTCATCTTACTGATGGAGTCTAAAAAAAGTGCTTTGGCTTTAGGGGTTGCCGCTTCAGCGGCGCGATTAAGTTTTAGTTCAAGATCATCGACTATTCCAGACATGCCAAATTTAGATAATATGTTTTTAACCGTATCTAATGTATCGGGCAAGGGGATATGAATAGACGGGTCAGCGTTAAAACCATCTTTTGCACCTAATTGAGAAACCACATTTTTACTCCCAATACTCAGCGCCTCTTTAAATGCGCGACCTATTTCTCCTGAAGTTAATTGCTGGCTCAATGTTTCTTGCAACCAGTTTCTTGCAGTATTTTCTGTACAAGCCATTATTGAAAACATGAGCAGTAATAAGGGAAATATTTTTTTATGATTCATTAGTATATTCTCGGTTCTATAATTTTATAATCTGATGCCCTTTTTCACTAGACGTCCATGATACAAAAATATCTTTATTATTAGAAATTAATTTAGGATGACCGCTCTTAGATTCAGAACTTAATTCTGTGGCTTTATCTGTCCAGGTATTTCCACGATCAAGTGATTCTTTGGCATGTAATGTGGTTTTTTCGCCATCAAATTCTTTCCAGACCAGCATCACACGATGGTTCAAAGAAATAACGTCGGGGTGGCTTGGAATATATTTGCTATTGCCCAGAGCAAGAGGCTGGCTTACTGTTTTTCCGTAATCATCTGTTTGTGTATAAAAAATACCTTGCCGTTGCTGGCCTAAAGTAAACCAGGTTAGGTGTGTTCTGTTCTGATTATCAATGGTTAATGCCGGGCCATGTTCAGGACAGGCCTCAATAGCCCAGTCATCATGGGTGACGCGCTGGGACTTTAACCATGAACCATCCGCATTCATGCGAATCAGAGCGTGGTCACGAATACCATCCGGATAAACCATGCGAGCAAGAATAACGGGTTCACCACTAGCGGTGAATGCAGTTGCTGTACGACAGCAGGAACATATTCCAGCGCTTAGAAAATGATTGCTAAATTGAGACTGATCCGAGGGCGGTTTGATGCTGTAATATAAGGATAAGACACCTGAGTCCTTATTATGCTGATGATCTTTTTGATGAGAATCATGCCGAGTATCATGCCAGAAAAGATAGAGCTTATCATTTTTGTCTACCAGCATTTTATCCATATAATGCATGGCAGATTGTGCCTGGTTACTGACTAAAGCAGGCGGGCTAAATGTTTGTCCATTATCATCGGAATAACTAAAGAAACTGGTGGAATTTTGTTCTTCATCTGCATAATAAAGGACATTGATGCGACCTGAAGAACTGATTTCAAGAGCCGGTGGGTTTTCCGGCCAGGCACTTATTTTTTGGTCAACAGGGTTGATTCTTATTGGATGCTGGTAGGTTTTGCCATTATCATCAGAAAAGTCTACATAAACTGCATGTTCCGTGGGAATTAGTCGCCATAAGCGTCCATCAGGCGCAAAGTTGGCAGTTACTGTGGCGCTGAGTATTTGAAAGGGCTGATTTTTTGCAGTGCTGATATTATTAGCAGTAGTCTGGCAACCACTGAGTAATAATAATGCAAATAAAAATAAGTGCATTGATGATATGAAATGTTTGAAGATTGTTAGCATGGGATGAACGGCTATTATAATTATTAAAAAGTTTATAGATTATTTTACTGGAAATTAAGGTTTATACTACTGATTATGCGGTAATCGGGTTCAACCTGATTACCGTTAGTATCTTGGACAATAGGTATACCAAATAATGTAGCCAGACTAACATGTTTCCCTGCTGTAAAGCGTAGGCCTGGCGAAATATAAACAATATTGCCGCCTGAATTATCATCTTTTTCACCGTCTCTTGCTTCCTTGTCACGCCATTCTCCATTAATTTCCAACAGGGTATCAACAGCAAATTTAGGAGGTTCATAGCTTAAGCCTTTTTGACCGAATAAGCGGTAGGAAACGGCGAAATTATAACTGAAAATATCACCAATATCTGTATTTTGTTCGCCTTCAGAAGAAATGCTATAAACAGTACTAGGAGGCTGTCCGAGAATAGAAAGTCTACTGCGGAAAAGCTGATTTTGG
>CAZDMC010000325.1:0-2718 GCA_964506335.1 uncultured Methylomarinum sp.
ATTGTTGCGATGGGTCAGGTATTCTTGAGCGTGAAGAGTATATTACATTAACTAGGAGGCTGTCCGAGAACTAACATTCGAGTCAGCGGACTACCATATATAGTGGTATAAATTTACTTTGAACCACTATATATGGATTTTATTTTCAAAAGCCTTTGTTCTCGGAAAGCCTCCTAGTACAGCACCCAGTAAGTTATGCTAATAATATGGTGAAGATGGATTTTTGAGAGCAAGGTAAATGAGCGTAGGCCTAGCAAGCTAAGTCAAGCTCATTTAACGCAGCTATCGAAAATATAGACCGGCATATTGTTAGTAGAACTTACTGGGCGCTGTATTAGCTAACAAAACACTGAGATTCTGCGTATTTTTCAGCCTCTTTAAGCCGTGTTCTTAAATCTTTTGAGTGCTCAGGATCCCTGAAAACAGCGCCTTTTTCACCTGGTGTTTTTTTCAGATAGGTAAAGGTAGTCGCGCTTTCAAATTCTTCAAAGGTTAGTTTTTCTGCAATTTTATCAATTTTACAGCCACAGGCATATTGATTGATAAAGGCTTTATTGCCTGTTAACCCGCCATGTCTTGCAATACAGTTAAAGACATATTCGATTCGGTCACGGGTCGGGTAGTCATTAACCCATTGTGTGTTTTCGGTTTTTTCTGGGGTAGATGCACAGCCTGCGAGCAATGAAGACAAGAATATAGATAGGGCTAGTTTTTTATTCATAAGTAATGATTATTTCCTTCAAATTAAAAAAAGTAAAAGCATGGAATACAGCTATTCTTCAGCTGCAAAATCGACAATTTGTCTAAGCACATCGTTCATTTTTTCTGAAAATTGATTGAGTTCTTTATTATCTGTTTCCGTAGGCAGTAAATTTGTTTTTATGATGGTTCGATTGTTGAATTGATAAGTAACAATATTGCAGGGCATATCACTGACTGAGTGTGGAGACATCAGTAATAAAGTTTTTGCATGGGTTAAATTACAAAATTGTAAGGTGTCATATTCAGGAAAGGGGAGGGTGCCTCTATCCCGGATGATTTTTCCTATTCGACTATGGCCAGTAATACGAAAATTATGCTCAGCAATTGCTATTTTCAGTTCGGCTAAAACATCATCATAAGGTTTATCTGTTTCGGCTTGATAATAATGAATAATTTTACTATTAGATGGCGGCAAAGCACAACTTGCAAAAAAAACTAAAGTTGCGACAATAAGTATATTTTTTATCATGGGTGAAGCTTAGCATTATGTATAGGCAAAACAAAGTAACGGGTGTGGTTTTGGCAGGTGGATTAGCCAGGCGCATGAATAAACAAGATAAAGGACTGATTATTTATAATGGCAAAGCTATGGTTAGTTATGCTTTTGAAGCCATGTCACAAGTAGCAGAGACAGTTTTTATCAATGCCAATCGCAATATGCAGGCGTATAGGCAATTTGGCTGCGAAGTAATTAGTGATCAGACAACTACTTTCGATGGCCCTTTAGCCGGTGTTTTGTCAGCAATGCACCATGCAAAAACAGAAATATTGCTGGTTATGCCTTGTGATTCACCACTGATTGAACCCCAGCATTTACAAAAACTATTAACAGCATTAACGGAAAAAAAAGTGGATATCGCTGTTGCTTTTGATGGGGAAAGATTACATCCTGTGTTATTAGCACTTAAAACTTCATTACAATCCAGTCTTGATAATTATTTACAGCAAGGACAACGTAAAATAGATAAATGGCTGGAACAACATGCTTTGTATAAAGTGGATTTTAGTCAGCAAGGCGATATATTTTTAAATATCAATACCCTGTCTGAATTACAGGCATTACAGCAAAAAAAGCATGACTAAAAACAAGCAACTGCAAATGAGCCATGCCGGGCTGAGTTTTTCAAAATCAGCGATTGCCGTTGATGAACGGGGTAATAATCGACAGATTGAGTTGGTGGGTGAGCGAGCGTTAACCCTTTATGTTGATAAACAGGAAATTGTGACCTTAATGACTATGGGAACGCATCCTGAATTATTGACCTTGGGCTATTTGAAAAATCAGGGGTTTTTTGAGCATATTACTGAAATTAAAGTAGTACAGGTTGATTGGGAAGCAGAGGCTGTAGCGGTAGTGACTGAGCATGAAAAATCTGATTTTTCTAAACAGATGGAACAAAGAACAGTAACCACGGGCTGTGGACAAGGGACGGTTTTTGGGCGATTAATGGATAAATTAAAAGATATTAAAGTGGCTCAACTTCAGATTAGCCAGACAACCATTTATGCAGTATTGGATGCTCTGAAATTACATAATGAAGTCTATAAAAAAGCAGGTGCTGTCCATGCCTGTGCTTTATGTACGGACAATAAAATTGATTTTTTTATAGAAGATGTGGGCAGGCACAATGCAGTCGATGCCATTGCTGGCTATATGTGGCTAAATAATGTGAAAGGTGACGATAAAATTCTTTATACCACAGGACGGCTGACTTCTGAAATGGTTATTAAAATCGCACAAATGGGAATACCGGTCATTTTATCTCGTTCAGGCGCAACACAAATGGGGCTGGAAATGGCAAAGCAATCGGCTGTCACCCTGATTTCACGAGCCAAAGGAAAGCATTTTTTGGTGTTAAACGGGGTTGAAAATATTCAGTTTAATGTAGAATGTTTTTAGTTGCATCTGTTAGCTCCAAAATCTTTAAGAACCTGTTCAAGATCTACTACGCCACT
>CAZDMC010000326.1:0-2714 GCA_964506335.1 uncultured Methylomarinum sp.
ACTAAACTATCTTTTATACCCACCTCATGCCTGACTTCTGGCGATAATTTACCATGTGTTGTAGTTGCTGGATGGGTAATGGTCGATTTAACATCACCTAAATTTGCGGTAATTGAAAGCATTTTGGTGGCATCTATTAATTTCCATGCAGCCGACCTGTCTCCTATTAATTCAAAACTTACTACACCGCCAAAATGACTTTGCTGCTGTGCTGCCAGTTGATGCTGTGCATGAGATTCCAGTCCGGGATAATAGACTTTTGCAACATTCGGCTGACTTTCTAGCCATTTCGCTAGTTCAAATGCATTATCACAATGCGCTTTCATACGCACGGCTAAAGTTTCCAGTCCTGATACAAACACCCAGGCATTAAAGGGACTCATGCTTGCACCGCCCGTGCGTAAATAGGGATAGATATGATTTTCTATTATCTCTTCACTGGCAATAACCGCACCGCCAACACAACGCCCCTGGCCATCAATATATTTGGTGGCTGAATGTACAATAATATCAGCACCTAATTCCAGCGGTTTTTGCAAAGCTGGGGTACAAAAAACATTATCAACAATCAATAAACAATCATGTCGATGCGCTATATCAGCAATGGCCTGAATATCGGCTATTTCTATCAGTGGATTAGATGGAGTTTCCAGGAAAAGAAAGCGGGTATTTGGTTTAATGGCGGCTTCCCACGCAGCCGGCTCTGTCAATTTGACAAAGTCGGTTTCAACACCAAATTTGGCAAAATAATTCTGAAATAGTAAAACAGTATTGCCAAACACACTGCGGGATGAAACCACATGATCGCCCGACTTTAGCAAACCCATACCTACTGCCATAATGGCTGCCATACCTGATGAAAAAGCCAGGCAACGCTGGCCTTTTTCCATTAAGGCCAGGCGCTTTTGAAACACTTCTACTGTCGGGTTAGTAAAGCGTGAATAAATATTACCTGGCTGTTTTCCGGTAAATCGTAAAGCCGCTTCTTCGGCACTTTTAAAGACATAACTGGAGGTCGCAAAAATGGGCAGACTATGTTCATCTTCATGGCTACGCTGATGTCCTGCTCTTATTGCCTGTGTTTCTAATGAATATTTTTCCCAATTAAAATCAGTCATTTACTTGTAATTTTAAACCGCGTTTTGTATGTCAATAATTAGGTTATCAGTATTTCGCTCTGCTTGAGCCGCATCATTTCTCAAGTTATTAATTTGATCCAGATACGCATCATCAATATCTCCGGTAATATATTGACGATTAAAACAGGAGGTATCAAAATGCTTTATTTTAGAATTTCCTTTTTTTACTGCATTAATCAAATCCTCCAGATCTTGATAAAATATCCTGTCCGCACCAATGGCATTACCCACTTCTTCTTCAGTGCGGTCATGAGCAATCAATTCCTCCACTGCTGGCATATCAATGCCATAAACATTAGGGTATCTTACCGGCGGTGCAGCTGATGCAAAATAAACTTTTTTAGCACCGGCATCTCGTGCCATTTGAATAATTTGCTCTGAGGTTGTACCCCTTACAATAGAGTCATCTACCAACAGCACATTTTTACCTTCAAATTCCAGATCAATGGCATTTAATTTTTGTTTGACTGATTTTTTACGCATCTGCTGACCCGGCATTATAAAGGTGCGTCCTATATAACGATTCTTCATAAAGCCTTCTCTAAACTTTACTTTTAACCTAAAAGCCATTTGTAAAGCGGAGGTACGGCTGGTATCAGGAATAGGGATAACCACATCAATATCATTATCAGGCCATTCTCGCAAAATTTTATCAGCTAATTTTTCACCCATTCGTAAACGCGCTTTATAAACGGATATATCATCAATCGTCGAATCAGGCCTGGCAAAATAAACATATTCAAAAATACAAGGGCAATGATTGGTTACGTCAGAGCATTGTTTTGTATGTAATTTACCTTTAGCTTCAATAAATACTGCTTCACCAGGCCCAACATCTCTGATTAATTCAAAATCTAGCCCTTTCAGTGCCACATTTTCAGAAGCCACCATATAATCAAAACCTTGTTCGGTTTTTCTCTCGCCAAAAACCAGCGGTCTTATCCCATTCGGGTCACGAAATGCCAGAACCCCAAACCCTGCAATCATCAATACGACGGCATAGGCTCCACGACAACGCTTATGAACGGCAGAGACCGCCCGAAATACATCATCAACATCCAGTCGTAATTTACCTAATTGCTGTAATTCATGGGCAAAAATATTCAACAGAATTTCTGAATCAGAATCGGTATTAATATGTCTTTGATCCTCTACAAACAGCTGTTTTTTTAAGGCCTTTACATTAGTTAAATTACCATTATGAGCCAAGGTCAAACCAAAAGGAGAATTAACATAAAAAGGTTGTGCTTCTGCTGAACTTGAACAACCTGCCGTAGGATACCGGACATGCGCGATACCCATGGCTCCTTTCAGTTTCATCATTTGTTCTGTTGAGAAAACATCACGCGTTAAACCATTATCTTTACGCAGATAAAACCGGCCTTTTTCACAAGTTACAATGCCTGCGGCATCTTGCCCTCGATGTTGTAATACAGTCAATGCATCATAAAGATCCTGATTAACATTTTGATGAGATACAATGCCTGCAATACCACACATATTTATAAACCTGTTTTTATGCTAAGGCAACTCGCAATAAATAACCCACCACCTTGCTTGTCTTTTTGTCTGTCT
>CAZDMC010000327.1:0-2704 GCA_964506335.1 uncultured Methylomarinum sp.
TGTATTCTATCTCCGATTATATTCTTAACTGATTATGGAAAACAATAGAATATAACGTTGCAACAAAAAGATAGGCAGGCTGTACAAAAGTTAATGGGAAGTTGATGTTTTTCGTCTATTCATTATTGACACTTGTTGTTTTAATATGTAGAGTTGTTGTAATAATTGAAAATTGGTGATCGAATGAGGATATATACGGGTATAGCTCTTTTAGCACTTGCATTCCATGTTAATGCACAAAGTATTGGACAGCAAAGTCAAAATTTCAGTATTTCAGATTCTAATCAGGTTGGTTTTTTTCAATTTACCTTAGATATGACGCAGTCTGTGGATATTTTTACGCAGGGATCTGAAAATGATCCTGAAATTTTTCTTTTCAGTGGCCTTACACCCTCAACTGGAACTTTCTTAAATAATGATGATGATAGTTGTCCTGTTTCATTCTGTGGAGAAGCTGGTTTTTTTAGCAATTCATTGATAGCTGATATTTTACTGGAAAGTGGCGATTATACGGTTGCAGTGAGTGATTTTACTTTCGATATAGAGGAGGCAATTTCTGGAGAAAACGCTGCTGTTGACTCAGGCGATATTGTAGTTACTGTGCGAGATGCAGGCCCCCTTGACGGACTATTTGTCCCCATTCTTATCGATCAAATGCAAATTATGCAAGACATTGCACAGATCGAGCAAGAACAAGAACAAAGTCAAAACACAATTCGAGTAACCAGTGCAGTCATTGGAAGTCGAGTGAGCGATATTGTTTTCGATGTTTTTGGCTTTGATTTGGCCCGTTCTAGTGATAGTAATCTCCAGCAGAATAAGCTGTCAGCCTCATCTGATTCGCCTGCCCAGTCTAGTTATTTACCTGATAACTTTTGGGGTAAACATGTATACACTTCATTAAGCGAAGATGGTAATAATCTGGGCTATACCACTGATTTATACCAGTTTATTGGCGGTCTGGATAAACGCATAGGTGATTTTTTTGTAGGCTCTGCAATTTCCTACGTTTATGGTGAAACTAACCAGGCTGGAAATAATAATTCAACACATACCATAGGCGTTACACCCTATGCCGCTTATAGAATAAACAGTTTTTTGTTTGCCTCAGGTCTGGCAAGTTATAACTACACCAGTGTTAATGGCACGCAAGGAAGAAGAGATGCTGATATCCATAACTATACGGGTGAATTAACCCTTAATGCTTTTAAACAAATAGATTCATTTTTAGTAAAAGGTCGTGCAGGGCTTAGATATACCCATAACTTTACCTCTCTAAAAGGCACTATAGATGCGGATTATGATCAATTGACCTGGATTAGTGATATTGAATTTGGCTACCACATCAATAGTAAAGTACAGGTTTTTACCGGTATTTTATATGAATATGTTGACAGGGAATCAACCATCGGAACAAACCGGAATGCGGTGTCAGCAGCAGTACATGATGGCGTGGTTTTTTTTAGAGGGGGTGTAAAGTATAAAGTCAGCGATAGAGTCTCTGTGGGGATTGACGGCTCCAGCGATTTGAATGATGAAGACAATGACATCTTGTCTTTTGGCGCAAATATCAATATTAGGCTTTAACCCATAATTTCAGGGCAATTTATTTTTTGATTGCCCGTTCCTTTCTTGGATTTACTGGGTCAAAGACACACCTTGTTTTATGCTTTTGGCAATGTAACGCCTTCCTGTCCCTGGTATTTTCCTGCCCTGTCTTTATAAGAAGTTTCACAGACCTCATCAGCACCAAAAAACAACATCTGGGCAACGCCTTCATTAGCATATATTTTTGCCGGTAAAGGCGTTGTGTTAGAAAATTCCAGTGTGACATGCCCCTCCCACTCAGGTTCCAGTGGAGTGACATTAACAATAATTCCACAGCGTGCATAAGTGGACTTGCCTAAACAAATAGTAAGCACATCACGAGGAATTCTAAAATATTCAACCGTCCGGGCTAAAGCAAAAGAGTTGGGAGGGATAATGCAAATATCAGCTTTTACATCCACAAAACTCTCTTCAGCAAAGTTTTTTGGATCAACAATGGCAGAGTTGATGTTGGTGAATATTTTAAATTCATCAGAACAGCGGACATCATATCCATAGCTGGAGGTACCGTAAGAAATGACTCGGCCTTGCGTTGATTCCCTCACCTGACCCGATTCAAAGGGTTCTATCATTCCATTTTCTATGGCTATACGGCGGATCCATTTATCTGATTTTATACTCATCTATTGTTTCTCAAAAAAATTAGTGGCTTAAAATATCATTTTAACTGAGCACAGGCAAAAAAGAGCTTAAGAGTTTTGTATCACAATATTAGCAAATTTATTGCTGTAATCTTTGCCTGTTAATGCTAGTTTTGCTGTCATTTTACGGGCAATAGATTTATATATTTCAGTGGGTCTGCCATCAGGATCAGCAACAACGGTAGGTTTGCCTGAATCGGCAAACTGTCGAATATTAATGTCTAATGGAAGCGAACCGAGCAAATCAATTTTATTTTTTATGGCCATGGCTTCACCTCCACCTTGACCAAAAATGGCTTCTTCATGACCACATTGACTGCAAATATGTAGACTCATATTTTCAATAATACCCAGCACCGGTATCTTGACTTTATCAAACATGCCTAATCCGCGCTGAGCGTCCATTAAGGCAATATCTTGCGGTGTCGTTACAATAACGGCAGCGGTAACAGGAA
>CAZDMC010000328.1:0-2697 GCA_964506335.1 uncultured Methylomarinum sp.
CAAGGGCAAAGGATTGTTTTAACCGATACCCAGCAGCAACATTCTGCAGCTGTACAAACAGTCCGAGCCATTCGTCGGCAATTGAATGCACATAAAAATCAAGCTGCTGATTTCACTGCCAGATTTGCCGAATACAGCGCTTTACAAAGTGACCTTGAGAGTATGGAGTTGCTTTGGCGCGAAACCCAGGAACGGTTGATTAAAATTGAGACAAAACAGTCAGAAAAATATCCACAGGTGGATATTGTTGAGCGAGCATTTCTTCCGCGTGACCCCATTCGCCCTAATTTTTTAGTAGATGCCTTGATAGCCATTATAGGGTCAATTTTGCTTAGTTTGGCTGCCGTGTGGCTGACAGATTTTTTAACACTCAAAGATGAGTCCAATACCGCAATCAATTTATCGGGTATTCATTTGTATAATGACACTTATCAGGGAGCACTAGCCAATACAAAACCAGTGCAACCACTAGAACAACAAAAAAATTATGCACTGGAAAATTCATTAGTCAGAGAAGTTTCTTTGCAGGAACTTGATACTTTAATCCGTGCAGCAAGCAACAAAGGCAAGCAGCTCATTGCACTTTTACTGAGTGGCTTGTCATTAGAGGAAATCTCTTTATTGGATAAAGATGATATTGATAAGGATACCCTTGATATCAAGGGTATCAGTCCCCGAAGCATAGCTAGTAACCGTATATTAAAGAAACTTTTTTCAGCCAATGATGATTGTATTTTGGCTGGATTAGATCAACCGTTTACGCCTGAAGATATGGCCTCCATATTACTTTGCTCGGTCATTGATGCTGGCTTGGTCGAGCCTGGTGAAATTAATGCCAAAGTCATTCGACACAGTTATATTATCTATTTGGTTGAGCAAGGAATGCGCTTGTCTGATCTTGAATTAATTATCGGAAATATCTCCCCCTCTGAATTATCCAAATATAGTAGCTACTCGCCGCCTAGTCCAGGGCGACCGTTTAAAGAGATTGATTTAACACATCCAGCATTAACCAATATAGAAGGCTTATCTGAGAGTTAGCCTGTTATTCCTGGCACAATAACGGAAATAAAAATTCCGAGATCAATGGCTCTTTCTGGATAAAGCGTAATTTTTTAAGTTTTTATGGTAGACTTCTGCCAAAATAATTGAGAGTGAGAAAATAATGGCTGAAACAGTAGAAGAATTAACGGTAACTTATGAAGATGGTGGAATAGAAACTGTCAAGGAACTTGATAAAAAAGTATTAAGTAAAGGGGCTTGGGCAACTGTCATCTATCGTTATCAGGACTGGAATCGTTCCAAAGAAGAATATGGATCCGATAAATATACCATTCGCCGATATCAAAAAAGAAACGGTGAATACTCACAAAAATCCAAATTTAATATTTCTAGCGAAAAACAGGCAAAAGAAATCATAGTCGCTTTGCAAGACTGGATTGATGAAAGTTAGGAAGTACTAGCGAAAATTATTATTCCAGCCATTCAATAATATGATCTTCAAGATTATCAATTTCAGACTCTTTCATGGCATAACTACTGATGGAAACACCGGCTGTTTTTACCGAGTCGAGATTGTCAGAAACCAGAGGGTGCCAGGAGGGTAATGGCTTGCCATCAATTAATAAACGGTAAGCACAGGTGGCAGGAAGCCAGTTGTATTCAGCAAAGTCATGTTGTTTTAAATCGAGACATTCTGGCACTAAAGTAGTTCTTTCTGAATACCGGGTACATTGGCAACTGTCCAGATTAATGAGATCACATACCACGCTGGTAAAAAATATCTCCCCACTGTCTTCATCTTCTAGCTTGTTCAAACAGCATTTTCCACAGCCATCACAGATTGATTCCCACTCATCTGTGCTCATTTGTGATAATTTTTTTGTTTCCCAAAAATTCATAAAGTTACTTTCTAAACATTCGATTCATCCAGCTATAGATTCGCTTAACCAGTAATCCTTCATCGTGTAGGTAGAGGTCTCCTTCACCTGCTATTTTAATTTGTCTATATGCCATACTAACTTTTTCCGAAATCCTTCTTTTTCTTGCCGTATCGACAACTTCCGGCAAATCAAATTCTACAAAAATATCTAGAAAAGGTTGTTCAATTTTTTCAATAAACTCAGTTATTTGTGCATTTTTGTGAGCCGTTTTGGGTACGGGCAAGCTAATTGCCACCAGTGCTTTAATTGCAGTGGATTTTGTGTTGTCTTTTAGATAATAGACCGCCATCATGCCGCCCAATCCATAGCCTATCAAAACAATGTTTTCTGCGTCTGCCGACTCTAAAAAGCTCAAAGCAGCTTCAATACGCGCATTTGCTTCCTCAAACAGAGAGAAATATTCCTGTTTTTCAGCGCCTAGCCCCAGAACAGGCATTTGCAAAGATAAAGTAGCCCAATTATGTTGAGGAAGATAGCTTCGTAAAGGCTTTATTAATTTTGCCTGATTAGGGTGTCCTCCCATAGGATGCAAGATGATCGCAGTACCCAGATTACTGACTTTTTCGGTCTCGGTATACAGTGCCAAAAATCTTTTTTCTTTGGCTTTAAGCCAGGCAATACCCCCTATTGTAATAGATGATTCTATTGCTTCTGCATATTCCAGTTCTCGTATTTCATTGCTAGCCCAGCTTGTTGTGATAACAGTATTAATAATAATAAAAAATACTCGGAACACTTTGTCCTCCCGGTAGGT
>CAZDMC010000329.1:0-2665 GCA_964506335.1 uncultured Methylomarinum sp.
GGTTTAGAAGAAGATCATCGAACCCAGATAAAACGACACGAAAGAAAAGAAAATGGGGTCTATGAAGAATACAGTGGGTAAATAGCAAAAGCTATTGAAGAACTACCACTATAATCTTCATAGAACCCAATTTCTATTTATTCAAATATACGTTGTAAGCTAAACTAACTTATACTTCAACCTTTTAAGTAATGATTCGGAGGGATTTACAATGCTAAAGAAATGCCTATCTCAAGTAGCCGCTGCACTGGCTATTGCCTTAACTTCAAGTATGGCAGTTGCAGACAACCAATTGAAATCACCAAAATTTTGGTGGCCAGAACAGCTAAACCTTTCTCCGCTTCGTCAACATGGCGTTGAGTCAAACCCAATGGGAGACGACTTTAATTATGCTAAAGAATTTAACAAACTTGATCTGGCGGCCATAAAAAAAGACATCAAAAAAGTATTAACTACATCGCAAGACTGGTGGCCTGCTGATTACGGCAACTACGGTCCTTTTTTCATTCGTATGGCCTGGCATAGTGCAGGTGTCTATCGTATTTTTGATGGTCGTGGGGGGGCATCAGGTGGGCAACAACGGTTTGATCCACTTAATAGCTGGCCAGACAATGTGAATTTAGACAAAGCGCGTCGCCTGTTGTGGCCGATCAAACAAAAATATGGTCGACAAATTTCATGGGCTGACCTAATGATTCTGACTGGTAATGTTTCAATGGAGTCCATGGGGTTTAAACTTCTTGGGTTTGCCGGAGGACGAGAAGATGACTGGGAACCTGAAATAGTTAACTGGGGAGAAGAAAAAACATTTCTTTCCGATGCCAAACGTTACCATGGTGATAGAAAATTAAACAAACCGCTTGCCGCTGTGCAAATGGGGCTGATTTATGTGAATCCAGAAGGCCCGGGCGGAGTTCCTGACCCGTTATTGGCCGCTGAAGATATTCGTGAAACTTTTGGCCGCATGGCGATGAATGATGAAGAAACGGTTGCTTTGATTGCAGGGGGGCATACTTTTGGCAAAGCTCACGGTGCTCATAAACCAGATAAATGCGTTGGGGCAGAACCGGCCGTAGCTGGTATTGAAGAACAAGGCTTTGGTTGGAAAAACAAGTGTGGCACAGGTAAAGGCGCAGATACAGTTAGTAGCGGCCTGGAAGGTGCATGGACAATTACACCAACAGCCTGGAGCCTTAATTTTCTGCAAAATTTATTTGGTTTTGAGTGGGTTCAAACAAAAAGTCCGGCTGGAGCAACGCAATGGATACCCAAAAATGCGAACGAAGTCAAGTTCGTACCCGATGCGCACGATTCATCCAAGCGTCATGCACCGATTATGTTAACGACCGATCTAGCACTGAAATTTGACCCCAGTTATAAAAAAATTGCCCAGCGATTTTTGAATGATCCACAAGAATTTGATCTGGCATTTGCCAAAGCTTGGTTCAAGTTAACACATCGTGACTTAGGGCCGCGCTCTCGTTATTTAGGGCCTGAAGTTATGAAGGAAGTCTTTATTTGGCAAGATCCAATTCCAACAATTAGCTATCAAGAAATCAGTCATAACGATATCTCAACATTAAAAAATAAAATTCTCGATTCCGGCTTAACTGTGTCTCAACTGGTTAAAACGGCCTGGGCATCAGCCTCTAGTTTTCGCGGAACAGATATGCGTGGCGGAGCTAACGGCGCGCGCATTCATCTGAAACCACAAAATTCCTGGGCAGTCAATACGCCTGCTGAATTAACTAAGGTATTGAAAAAATTGAAAGCCATTCAGCATGATTTTAATAAAAAATCATCTGAAACCCAAGTCTCGCTGGCCGATCTTATCGTCATGGGGGGCGCAGCTGCTATTGAAAAGGCTGCTAAAGAAGGCGGTTATACAGTTAGTGTTCCGTTCACCCCGGGACGCGCCGATGCAACACAAAAGAAAACAGATGTGAAGTCCTTTGCTGTACTGGAAGCGACTGCAGATGGTTTTCGAAACTATTACAGCAAAAAAAATCAGCGTTCTCCAGTTGAAATGCTGATCGACAAAGCCAGTTCTCTGACATTGACAGTGCCGGAAATGACAGTTTTGGTCGGTGGCATGCGAGTATTAAATACCAATGCGGATGGTTCTTCACATGGCGTCTTCACAGATCGCCCCGGCACCTTAAGCAACGACTTCTTCGTTAACCTGCTTGATATGTCGACTAAATGGAGCAAAGCCAACAAAAGTGAAGGCATGTATGTAGGCGTTAATCGTAAAACTGGCAAAGCGAGATGGAAAGCAACGTCTGTTGACTTGATCTTTGGCTCCAATTCAGAACTGCGTGCGATAACTGAAGTTTATGCATCTGATGATGCTAAGAAGAAATTCGTTAATGATTTCGTTGATGCATGGGTCAAAGTGATGACACTGGATCGTTTTGATATTGCGGCTAAATAAAGCTAATCAGGTATGGGCTGGTTTCTCTCCAGCCCATACTACCCGGTGAGTAGTCCAAAGGAACTCCCCCTTCATACTCCCTCAGGAACCGTACGTGAACCTCTCAATTCATACGCTCCCATTCGTTCAGTCATTTTTTACAATACTCCCCAATAAACAAAAATATTAGGTTGTCGCTCAGCTATTTGTCTCAACCATTTTGTTGCCTTCCGTTGACAACCTCTAAGCTTT
>CAZDMC010000330.1:0-2662 GCA_964506335.1 uncultured Methylomarinum sp.
TTAGCGCCTTCCGCTAAGAATATTCTTCGCTTTTATTTGTTTTGCAAGTGGCTCATCCATTAAAGATTTAATGATGAATCAATTTTTTACTGTGGAAAATATAGAGCAATTCATTCATACCGAGGAGCAACAAGGCGATAAAATTCTGAATCTGGAGCCGTTGATGGAGGCGATTGATTATGACAAAGTATTTGAAGGGCTGGTTTCATCCATTATGGAATCTTCATTTGGTGCTATGTTATTAATGATGGGCGGTGAAGAGGCTTTAATTCCTTTAAAAGAGCCCTTTACAGCAAAAATGAAACTGACATTAACAGAAATGGTTGAATCAGATCGATTTAAATCGGCATTAGAACATAGTCTCAATGCTCATAAAATTGGCGAGGATATTCTACATAAAGTTGAAACAGTCATTGATAAACGTTTGAATGAATTAACGCCGCAAATAGTTAAAGAAATGGTGCAAGATATTATTCGCCAACATCTAGGCTGGCTTGTGGTCTGGGGTGGTGTGTTTGGCGGTATTATTGGGGCTGGTTTTAGTTTTTTATAAGTGAGTTGAGTAATGAATTCAATTGAATTAGCCTGTGAAGAATACGGCGATAACTCGAGTCAACCCTTAATACTGATACACGGTTTTTTTGCCTCATCTCGAAATTGGCGGAAAATTGCCAAAAGTCTTGCTGAATTTTACCATATTTTTGTGCTGGATATGCGCAATCATGGGGCATCTCCTCCTGCTTCACCGATGAATTATCCTTGTATGGCGGCTGATCTTCTCGGTTTTATGGATGAACAGGGCTTGCAGGCTGCAAGTGTTCTGGGACATAGTATGGGTGGTAAAGTGGCTATGTGGTTTGCACTCAATCACCCCGAAAAAATTGAAAAGTTGATTATTGCTGATATTTCTCCAGTAAGCTATCCGCATAGTTTTGAGCGCACAATTCAGGCGCTAAAACAGCTTCCACTGGATCAAATAAGGAATCGAAAACAAGCAGATGATTTTTTAGCCTCGCAAATTCCTGAGTGGGATTACCGTCAGTTTTTATTGCAAAATATACATTTAAAAGAGGGTAAATATTGCTGGCGAGTAGATCTGGATATTTTTCAGCAATCAGCGGATGCTATCATCGCTTTTCCTGATACTGACTCCTTGTCACCTTATAAAGACAGTGCTTTGTTTATTATGGGTGAAAAGTCAACTTACACCGATGTTCCTGCAATAGTTGGTTGTTTTCCAGAAGCGGAAGTAGTGGTATTAAAAGAGACTAGTCATTGGTTACATGTACAAAGTCCCAATGAATTTTGTTCAAACGTCATTGATTTTATCAATAAATAGTAAATAAATTCTTGTTTTAGCCGCTATATATTTATCAACGTTGTAGGTTAAGTAAGATGATAAAGCTGAAAGTAATAGGGGTAATTTATTTTGTGACAGTCTCTGTTTGCCAGGCGGATTTCTTTTCGGCATCATTATTAGCAGCAGACTGGACAATTAATCAAAGCCCAGCATCTTGTCAATTACAACAGAAAATCCCCTTATACGGCATGGCTGATTTTGTGCATAAATCAGGATCGCCTTTACGATTCTCAATCCGTGAAGAACGATTTAAACCGGAAATTATTAAAGCCAGTTTAACCATAAATGCACCGCCCTGGCTCCAGCAATCTATTTTAATTAAAGACTATCTGGTTTCACTTGATCCAGTGAGCGATAACCAGGATTTTCCTCGGCTAAGCGTTTATGGTGAGTCTGCTGAAAACATGTTGGATGCATTGTTAAAGGGATTGTATCCTACGTTTTCCTATGTCAGAACTTCTGTTGGTGGTTTTTCACCTGAAGTCAATGTTGCTGTCTCGTCCATTAATTTTTCAAGTAATTATCAGCAATTTGATAATTGTAGAAAAGGTTTTTTACCGGCGGGTTTTAAACAGATATTGGAACAAAGCTTGTTTTTTAAACCGGGCAGTCAATTGTTGAGTGCAGGCAACCTCAAGCAATTAAAAAGTGCCGCTCGCTACCTTAAAGATGTACAAGGAACACAACTTGTCATTGTAAGCGATACTGCGATTGCAGGCAGTCGTGATAAAAGCTGGTTTCTAAAGCGAGCGAAAGTGATTGAAAAGAAATTACATGCCCTTGGCGTGCCAAAAAACAAAATCAGGCTACAAACTGGGCTACATAGCCCTCTTTCAAATAAGCAAGTGGTTCAACTCAGTGTTTTTGGCCCCGATGCATTGAAATCTATTTATTACAGGAAAGGAAACACCCTGTTAACGGCCACTGAGAAACAACGTTTAGGGTTAATGGCAAAATATGCTGAAAAGTTCTTGCCCAAGAGTCGGTTAATTATTAATAGCCATACGGATTCAAAAGGGTCGAAAGCTAGTAATTTACAAATTTCACGGCAAAGAGGCGAGGAAATCAAGCGTTATTTAATGAGCCAGGGAATGGATGAGCAAAAGTTACAAGTTAGAGCTTTTGGTGAGAGTAAACCGGTAAAAAGTAATCGCTTTCCCAAAGGGAGAGCTCAAAATAGAAGGGTGATTATTGATTTTGTAGGGTAGAGGAGGCTGTGTTAATTCACAGCATGTTAGCCTCTGCTGATTTATCCTAGATAAATCAGTTGACCGCTTACACTTGTGCATAAGCCATAGTAAA
>CAZDMC010000331.1:0-2660 GCA_964506335.1 uncultured Methylomarinum sp.
TGCCGATGCTGATCCTATCCGAATTTATACCACTCGCCCAGATACTTTAATGGGAGTGACTTATCTTGCCGTAGCGGCTGAACATCCGGTTGCTATTAAAGCCGCCAACGGTAATGATAAAATCGCCGCTTTTCTGGAACAATGTAAGGTGATGGAAACCTCTGAAGCCGCTATGGAAACCATGGAAAAACGGGGCGTAGATTCAGGCATTAAAGCCATTCACCCTGTTAGCGGAGAACAGGTTCCGGTCTGGATTGCTAACTTTGTATTAATGGGCTATGGCACAGGAGCTGTTATGTCTGTCCCTGCACATGATCAACGAGATTATGAATTTGCAAAAAAACATGACATTGCTATTAAACAGGTTGTTTTTTCAGCAGATGGAGAAAATGATAATATTTCGGAACAGGCATTTGCCGCTAAAGGAGTACTAAACAATTCTGCTGAATTTAATGGTTTGAATTCAGCAGAAGCCTTTGATGCTATCGCAGATAAATTACTTGCCGATAAAAAAGGTGAAAAGAAAGTCAATTTTCGCTTAAGAGACTGGGGCGTTTCCAGGCAGCGTTATTGGGGTGCGCCGGTTCCGATTATCTATTGTGATGATTGTGGTACAGTGCCAGTACCCGATACTGATTTACCGGTTATTTTGCCGAAAGATGTGGTGCTTGATGGCTCTCAATCACCTCTAGCCAGCCATGCTGAATTTCCTTATGCGGATTGTCCGGCATGTGGCAAAGCCGCGAAAAGAGAAACCGATACCTTTGATACTTTTATGGAATCATCTTGGTATTTTGCCCGTTATGCCAGTAATAACGCCGACACTATGCTGGATGATAAAGCCAAATACTGGTTGCCAGTGGATCATTATATTGGCGGTATTGAACACGCGATTTTACATTTACTATATGCCCGATTTTATACCAAACTTTTGCGCGATGAAGGTTTGCTGGTTTGTGATGAACCGTTCAAGCGTTTATTAACGCAAGGCATGGTACTTAAAGACGGTGTCAAAATGTCAAAATCAAAAGGCAATACTGTGGATCCGCAAGGGTTGATTGAGCAATATGGTGCAGATACTGTGCGCATGTTTGTTATGTTTGCGGCGCCGCCTGAACAGTCTCTGGAATGGTCAGATAGCGGCGTGGAAGGTGCTTACCGATTTTTAAAACGGTTGTGGCGACAAGTTTATTTGCATGTAGAAAATAGCACAACTATTTCCACGCTGGACACAGCATCTTTAACCGAACCGCAAAAAACCATTCGCAGACAGTTACATTTAGCCTTAAAAAAAGCCAACGATGATTACAGTAGGCGTTATACCTTTAATACCGTCATTGCCGCTAATATGGAATTAGTCAACAGCCTATCAAAAACCACTGATGATTCTGAAAATGGAAAAGCCATCAGGCAAGAAGTTTTGGAATCCATACTGTTGATGCTGTCACCTATTGTTCCTCATATTTGTAAACAATTATGGCTGGAATTAGGCTATAAAAATGATATTGTTAGCCAAAGATGGCCAAAAGTTGATGAGTCAGCATTAGAGCAAGATTCGATAAAAATGATGTTGCAAGTGAATGGCAAATTACGCGGTAATTTTTCTGTGTCTGTATCCACCAATAATGAAGAAATAGAAGCGCTGGCATTAGCGGATGAAAATATTATCCGGTTTATAGCAGATAAACCCGTTAAAAAAGTAATTATTGTCCCTAAGCGATTAGTTAATATTGTGGTTTGATTAGGAGTGAGGATTTAATAACTTCCGGAAATTATTAAATACTCACTCCTCAGGACGCTCTTAATTTTAAGAAAAAGTAAAAATTTATGAAGCAAATTTTACTAGTGTTGACTTTATTGTTACTCACGGCATGTGGTTATCATTTACGAGGTAGTTTTGATTTACCTGAAGGATTAAAGAATATTTATATTCAAGGAGCTTCAGGCCAATTGCGTAATAGCCTGAAAAAAAGCTTGAGATCATCCGATGCATTTTTGCTTGATAGCCCTAAAAATGCCGACATTGTGATAAAAGTTGTCAAGGAAAAAATGAACAGGCATGTGCTTTCTCTGAGTGAATCAGGTAGAGCCAATGAGTATGAATTATATTATGTTCTGGATTTTCTTTTGCTTGACGCCAACGAAAAGACGTTGTCAGCAACACAGCCTATTGAAATAACAAGAGATTATTTTAATGATCAGGAAGCGTTATTAGGAAAAAACAATGAAGAGCAAGTCATTAGGGGTGAAATATACCAGCAAGCAGTAAGATCCATGCTCACTCGATCTCGAATTGTGCTAGAAAAAGCAGCCAAATGATAGCATTTTTATGCAATTAAAATTTGAACAACTAGCGAGTACCCTGAAAAATAAAATAGCAGCACTTTATTTGCTTTCAGGCGATGAACCTTTACAACTGGGCGAGGCGGCTGATGCGGTTCGAAAAGCTGCCAGAAACAATGGCTATGATACTCGCCAGGTATTGACGGTTGAAACAGGCTTTGAATGGAATGAACTAGCCATGGCGACTGACTCATTCTCCCTATTTACGGATAAAACCTTTGTTGAGCTTAGAATAAGCAGTGCTAAATTAGGTGTAGAAGGTTCAAAAGCCTTAGTTAGCTATTGTCAGCGTTTAGCAGAAGATACTTTGTTACTGA
>CAZDMC010000332.1:0-2655 GCA_964506335.1 uncultured Methylomarinum sp.
TATTAAAACTTTCACCACAAAGGAATTAATATGAGCCAGAGCTATCACACGAATGCAAAAACGAATTCACATTCGAGGGAAATTATACAACAATCGAGTCTCACAAATATTGAGTTATCAAAGCGCTTTGAAATTAATGAAAAGACAGTATCCAAATGGAAAAACAGACCGGAAATTATAGATAAAAGCTCGCGACCATACACTATTAAAAGGGATTTATCTGCTGTATCTATTCACCGTATTTTGCAAAGGGAAGTTGATTGTTAAGGTTATACAGCGTGTTGTACAAATTTAGCGATTAAAAAAGTATGCGCGTTAGCAAACGCTTACTTTTATGACACTTTAAAGCGACTAATCATATCTTGTAATTCAGCAGCCATACTGGTCAAATTTCCACTTTCATGAGCAATCTGCTCTGAACTAGATACCGAATCTGTGGCAATTTCGCTTATCCTGATAATATTACGGTTTATTTCTTCTGAAACAGCATTTTGTTCCTCAGCTGCACTGGCAATTTGCTTACTCATTTCATTAATCTGGTTGACTGAATCCGCTATGGTATTAATCGAATCACCTGCCTTGTTTGCTTGTTCGACAGCTGATTGAGCCTGATCACAACTTTTATTCATAGCACCAACCGCTTTTCTTGATCCATTTTGGAGATTTGCGATCATTTGATTTATTTCTTCAGTGGCTGTTTGGGTTCGACTGGCTAATGTCCGGACTTCATCAGCAACCACCGCAAACCCTCTGCCCTGCTCACCCGCCCTAGCTGCCTCAATAGCCGCATTTAGAGCCAGTAGATTGGTTTGTTCTGCAATACCTTTAATAACATCCAATACAGATCCGATGGTTTTACTTTCACTTTCCACTTCGTTGATTATACTGGAGGCGCTTAAAATTTCATCCGCTAATTCTTGTATAGCTTGGCCTGTCTGGGTAACCAGTTGGTTACCTGTTGCTATTTCATTATTTGCATTTGCTGCGGCGTTAGATGTATCAGAAATACTTCGGCTGATTTCCTGAACGGTTGCCGTCATTTCATTCATTGCTGTTGCAACCATTTCTGTTTCCGATTGTTGTTGCTGAACATTTGTCTGTGTTTCCTGGACGACTGCTGATGTTGTTTTTGCTACTTGACTGAGTCTTGTAGTAGTAGTCTGGATAGCTAAAATCATAGCTAACAACTGCTGTTGCATATCACTTAAAGAATGCTTCATTTGTGCTAAATGATCGTTACCCGTAAAGACTATAGTTTCTGTCAGATTACCCGAAGCAATAGTACTCATACTGGCTATGGTATCGTCAAGTTGTTTTGTAATAGAACGTAAAATTATCAAACTGATAGCTATGCCTAATACAGAGGCCAGTAATAAAATACCTATCAGCACCCATATTGCATGATCTTCATGCTCTTCTACAGTTAACAGAGCCTGCTCAGTAAATTGTTCTATTTCTTCCTGCAATGCTACTAAATCTTTATTTAGTTTATCCTCTTTATCTTCAACTTGTTTGGTTAAAGATTCTACCTGATGTGCCTTGCCTTGAGCCAATTGTGTTAAAACCTGTTGCGCATAATCTTCATAGTCCTGATATTGTCTCTCTATTCCTGCAAGTCTTCGCTCAACAAAAGAGAACTCTTCAACTATGTTTTTGTTATGACTATTATCCCTTATGACCGATTCTGCAAATGCTTTGCCCTGTTGAAATTCTTTGTTTATGCGATTACTTAACTGTTTAAAAGCATGACTATTTTGTTTGAAATTACCCGCTACACTTTCTTCCAGCTTGAGTAACTTACCAAAGCGCACGGCTCTTTCAAAGATGATGGCTTGCTCTAGCTGATGTTCAGTCATCGCGGTTAATAACCGGTCCATCGGAATATCATTCTCTGTAATGCTTGTTAGTTCATCGCCAATCTTAGCCATAGAAAATATTGCATAGCCTGAGCTGGCAAACATAAAAAGCAGTAAAACTACAGAGATTCCTAATATTTTTGCGGTAACAGAAAACTTGTTGAGCAAACTATTCATTGTTTATTTCCTTTATTAATTATGGCTGATGATAAAGAAGCTGACGAACCCCTTCCTTTTAACGGCTGAATGCGACGCACATATTATTGCCAATGAGCTGGGTAAAGCGATTAAGCTATTCTGTAGAGCTTCAATAGAGCTCTTAAATAGGGTCAGGCTTAAGAATGATGTTTATTATCTAATATAGTCTATTCTTATCAGAGTATTGATAAACCTATTTACTATAACTCATAACGCCGACGGCAGTATTACCGTGTCAACCACAATCCATCTCGAAGGCAGCATGATGAAGATGGAAAACCTGATATTGGATGCAGTGAATGATGTAGGGTGCGTGGCTACGGGCGAGGCACTAAAATGCTTTGATACGGATGGATCACCCATTATTAAAGAAGATACAAAGTTAACATCAAGAAATAAAGACAGCAAGAAATATCAAACGCCTTTTGGCATCGTAGAAATTGAACGTTGATATGGCTTGTATTGACGAACACATTGACCACCGGTTAACCGCTCCGTTCACACCTAAGAGCAATGGAATGGCTGAACGTGTTAACGGAACAATCAATTTGTTATCCAAACAACTTTTGAGACAATTGCTTGTTAGTTTTCCTCAGTGTAT
>CAZDMC010000333.1:0-2653 GCA_964506335.1 uncultured Methylomarinum sp.
CTCATAAAAAAGCAGGCGGTAGTACTAGAAACGGACGCGACTCCAATGCCAAAAGGTTAGGCGTTAAGCGTTATGGTGGACAGGATGTTCTCGCTGGAAATATATTAGTTCGCCAACGCGGCACTAAATTTCACGCCGGTGACAATGTAGGTATTGGAAAAGATCATACTTTATTTGCTAAAGCAGATGGCAAAGTACTTTTTCAAGAAAAAGGCCCTAAAAATCGCAAATTTATCAGTATTGTAGCTGCGGCTTAGAAATAATAAAGAGAATAACAAGACAACTGATCCTGTTATTTTTTGTATCGGCTAAAATACTAAAAGAACAACAAAAAAGCCTCGTCCGTGACGGGGCTTTTTTGTTTGTAAAAAATTTTTTCCAGTCAAAATAATATGAGATTTGTTGACGAAGCTGAAATTCGGATAGAAGCAGGAAATGGTGGTAATGGTATTGCTACTTTTCGCAGAGAAAAATATATCCCTATGGGCGGCCCTGATGGCGGTGACGGTGGGAATGGTGGTAGCATTTACCTTATTGCTACTGAAAACGTTAACACGCTGGTTGACTTCCGCTATCACAGCTTGCATAAAGCCCAACGCGGACAAAATGGGATGGGGAAGAACTGCACCGGCAGAAAAGGCGAAGATTTATATATTTCCGTACCACCCGGTTGTATTGTTTACGAAGCAAGCACTGACGAAAAAATGGGCGAGTTATTAGAGCAAGGGCAGACACTGCTGGTTGCAAAAGGTGGCTTTCATGGCCTAGGTAATACCCGCTTCAAAAGTAGCATTAACAGAACCCCACAACAATTTTCAAAAGGCTCTGATGGTGAACGTAGAACACTAAAACTTGAGCTCATGGTTATTGCCGATGTCGGGTTACTGGGCTTACCTAATGCCGGAAAATCGAGCTTAATTCGTTCTGTTTCTTCCGCTAAACCCAAAGTTGCTGACTATCCTTTCACTACTTTACACCCAAACCTTGGCGTTGTTAGAGTAGATGATTTACGCAGCTTTGTCATTGCCGATATTCCTGGTGTCATTGAAGGTGCTGCAGAAGGTGCAGGGCTAGGTTTGCAATTTTTAAAACATCTTTCTCGTACTGGATTATTATTGCATCTGGTTGATGTTCAACCTTATGAAAGCCTGGATTCTCCGGTTGAATCCGCTAAAATAATTATTAATGAAGTTGAAAAATGGAGTGATGATTTAGCCAACAAACCTCGCTGGCTAATATTAAATAAAGTTGACCGGCTAAGTGATGAAGAAACCGAGCAGCATTGTAAAAATATTGTTAAGGAATTGGAATGGGATGGCCCTGTCTTTGAAATATCCGCATTAAAGAAACAAGGAACACGACAACTCATGTATGCCATTATGGATTTTCTGGACCAACAAAGGCTGGAAAGCAGTGAACAGAAGTGATTTTTCCAGCGCAAACCGTATTGTTGTAAAAATAGGAAGTTCGCTACTAACCGCAGCAGGGCAAGGGCTTAATAAGACTGCTATTGCCGATTGGGTAGCTCAAATGGCCAGACTTCGTTTGCAAGGAAAAGATATTTTACTGGTCTCATCAGGTGCTGTTGCTGAAGGCATTAGTCGATTAGGCTTAAAGCAACGACCAAAAACCTTGCATGAATTGCAAGCGGCGGCATCTGTGGGTCAAATGGGTTTAATCAAAACCTTTGAAGATAACTTTCAAAAACATAATCTGCATTCTGCCCTAGTATTATTAACGCATGATGATCTTTCCGACCGCCAGCGTTACTTAAATGCCCGAAGTACATTATTAACATTGCTGGATTATAAAGTAGTGCCTGTCATCAATGAAAATGATGCAGTCGCCACTGATGAAATCCGCTTTGGTGATAATGATACATTGGCCGCATTGGTTGCCAATCTGGTTGACGCTGATTTACTGATTATATTGACCGATCAAACCGGCTTATTCGACGCTGACCCCAGTATTAATTGTTCGGCCCAATTAATTTCTAGTGCCCGTGTTAATGATGCTTTGCTGGATCAAGTGGCCGGTGAAAGCAAAAGCGGCCTGGGGCGTGGAGGAATGTACACTAAAGTACGTGCAGCTCGTCTTGCTGCACGTTCTGGTGCCGCAACAGTGATAGTTTCAGGGAATATAGCTAATGTGCTTGAGAAGATTATATCAGGTCAAAATATCGGGACATTTTTAGTTCCAGATATTGCACCATTGGCAGCAAGGAAACAATGGCTGGCAGGGCAATTACAAATAAAAGGCCAGCTGATACTTGATAATGGTGCCATCAATAGCTTAACAAATGCAGGAAAAAGCTTACTTGCTGTAGGCATTAAATCAGTGAGCGGCCAATTTAAACGTGGCGATTTAGTGTCTTGCATTTCAACTCAGGGCGTGGAAATTGGTCGTGGACTGGTTAACTATAGTTCAGATGATGCCAGCAAAATTGCAGGAAAACCCAGTGCTGAATTTGAAAATATTTTAGGTTATGCTGATGATGTAGAACTGATTCATAGGGATAATCTGGTAATTCTTTAGAGCCTTCATGATCCTAGAAAAATCAGTTGATCACGGATTTTGTGGAAAATCTGGGCGAAAAAGACAAAGAATAGCTCGAAAATAATGGCCATAGTCCTTATTGAGAGCTATTCTGCAG
>CAZDMC010000334.1:0-2642 GCA_964506335.1 uncultured Methylomarinum sp.
ATTATTAGAATACGGGATATTAGGCTGGCCGGTTTTATGTACAGATATTTTTCCTTATCAGAATGCCCCGGTAACCCGAGTACCTGCTAACACAGCACACTGGATTAGAATATTAAGGGAAAAAATCAGTGAACCAGAAGCATTAAAAAAAGAAGGGGAACTATTACAGCAATGGGTTTTGCAAAATTATATTTTGGAGGATCATTTGGATGAATGGTTGGATGCTTTAACGCCATAGATGGTCATGCAAAAACTCTGTTTTTATAATTCATTAACAGACATGACACAAAATTATTTAGTGGCTAATGCATTAATCTACTAAAGCACCGTGAAACCAATAGCTTGCACTATAAATCTGCGCCCAACTGATCTTTCTAGGATTATTTTTATTCACCCACAATAGTGGTATAGATTTCTTTTGCTTTCAAAAGCCCCTCTAATTCGGCAGACTCATTTTCTTGCGCGTGAGAAATAGCTTTAGCCAATTCTTGTAGAAATGCCTCTTCTTCTAGCAGCCGCTGTTTAAGATAAACACCTAAGTCCAGTGCTTCTTGATAGGCATCAACTAATGCATTTCTGCCATTGGAAGGCTGTAATCTTTTGCCATAGGTTTCTACGCCTTTTTTAGCTCTTAACTCGAGATCATTACTAACCAGGTTGGTAATATCTGGGCCATCTGAATGTTTGGGTAAATTCTGTTCTTTGGTTGCTGAAGTCATTATATAATCCTCAATTCATCTGTTTCTTTGGTATTTATTAACCGCATTATTGTGTGCTTTTAGCGTAGCAGAAAAGACATGTGTTCCGTGACCATTTCCTTTGGCAACAAAATACAGACTTTTTCCTTTTTTGGGATGTAATACCGCATTTATTGCAGCTTTACCAGGCATGGCAATTGGCGTTGGTGGTAAGCCCTTAATAACATAGGTGTTATAGGGCGTGGCTCGCTTTAAATCTTTACGTTGAATATTTCCCTTATAGCGTTCTCCCATGCCATAAATAACGGTGGGATCAGTTTGTAATAACATTCCTTTTTTTAGTCTTCGGGTAAAAACACCGGCAATCTGTGCTCGCTCTTCTACTGCTCCGGTTTCTTTTTCAACAATTGAAGCCAGGATTAATGCCTCATAGGCATTTTTTAACGGTAAGTCTTTTTCTCTGTTACCCCATTCAACTGCTAAAATTTTCTGCATTCTTAGATAAGCAGTTTTTAGCAAAGATAAGTCTGTTGCATTTTTAATAAAAAAATAGGTGTCAGGAAAAAACAAGCCTTCAGGGTGCTTATAATTAGAACCCAGTTTTGTCATTACTGTTTGAAAATCATTGTTCACCAGTGTTTTTTCAATATATGGATTGTTCTGGATTTGTTCAAGCATTTGTTTGAAATTCCACCCTTCTGGAAAAGTAATAGAATATTGTCTGGACTTACCTTCAACAAATAGCGTTAATATTTGCGGTATGGTTAAGCCCGGTTTTAATTCATACTCTCCTGCTTTCAGTTTATTGCCCACTTTTTTGTTATAAGCAATTAATTTAAACCAAAGTGGGTTAATATCAATTTTCTGTGCTATTAATTTGTTAGTGATTTGTTTAAAGCTATCTCCTTTAGCAATCTCTATGATACGAGTCTGCCCCGATACAACTTCCCTGGTCATTGCCTGTTTATAGGCACACCATGAGCCGATCGCCGAAATACTTAAAAGCAATATGAAAACGAGGGTTATTCTAGCCAGCATTGATTTCTTCTTGTTTTAATGCCAAAAATAAGGTGCCAATTTTTTTTGTTAAATTGCCTATTTTATATTGCCGTGATTCTAATTGTATAATCGGCCAAATTCCAATAATTGAATTACTGACAAACAGTTCATCGGCCATATTTACCTGGTCTTTACTAATGTTTTTTTCAATGACTTGAATGTTGTTTTTCTTGGCCAAAGAGATGATGATTTTCTTTAAAACACCTTCAACACCACAATTTTTAAGAGCAGGCGTATATAAGATATTGTCTTTTATCAGAAAAAAATTACTCATGGTTCCTTCAATAATATTTCCATTAAAATCCAGCATCAAGCCTTCTTGAATATCTGCTGTATCCCATTCAGCGCGAGCCATTACTTGTTCCAGACGGTTTAAATGTTTGATTCCAGCTAAAGCAGGGTTTAAGCCCAGTCTAGTATTGCAAAACCGGACTGTGATACCCGTATGGAAATAATCAGCAGCATAATTGGGAAAAGGATGTAGGGAAAATAGCCGGGTAGGACTGATTTTATCAGCTTGGCGATAACCTCGCCCTCCTGAACCTCGAGTGATTATCAATTTCAAAATAGCACTATCCACGCCGCGAATAAGTTGAAAAGCCTCTTTTTTGAGGAGCTTTAAATCTGGGGGTGGAATCAGCAATCGCTGGCAATCTTTTTGTAATCGCTGTAGATGCTGTTTTAAAAAAAGCGGGACTCCATTTTGAACTTCAATGGTTTCAAATAGGCCATCACCGTATTGAAACCCTCTATCTGAAAATGCTAGAACCTGTTTACTCTCACCATTGAGCAGGTACATAAGTATGCAATATTCTGGTTACAAATATCGTTTAAAAACTAAGGAACCATTTGTCCCACCAAAGCCAAAGGAATTAGAAACAGCAA
>CAZDMC010000335.1:0-2636 GCA_964506335.1 uncultured Methylomarinum sp.
GAGGATTTCGAGCACCGCCCAAGCGCAATTGACAGTGGCGTAGTAGATCTTGAACAGGTTCTAAGAATTGGTTTGCAGAATCCTTAACAAGACAACCTCAAAATTAACTTTCTTCTTCGGGTGAAATGTTAAGGAACACTTCGAGTTTGCTTTTCCATTCAATCCCTTAATTCAAAATACTGAGTAGCTGTTTTTGTTTTTTTACAACTAAAACCATCTTCTCTTGTCTATTATAGAGGCGGAGCCTTTTTATACGAATTCAGGAAATTACTTTTATAGGTAAAAGGAATGAATAAAAGAATTGAGTATGATGATTTAAAAGATATCGATATTAAAGCTTATGACTGGTCCGTCAGAGTTATTCGTTCATTAATAAAAATGTTGAAAGTAAATATGCAATTGCATACAGATCAACAGGTTTTGCAAGGTGATATATTTTTATTTAATCATTTTTCCCGATTTGAAACATTCATTCCTCAGTTTTTGATTTATGAAAAAACAGGGGCTTATAGTTGCTCTATTGCTTCCAGTGAGTTTTTTACAAAGAATACCCTGTTTGCTACTTATCTCAATAATGTCGGTGTTATTCCTCATAATCATCACCGCTTATTTGCTAATCTTGCCAGGCAAATATTTCTTGGCAGGAAGGTAATTATTTTTCCAGAAGGCGGAATGGTTAAAGATCATCGGGTATTAGATAGGCGTGGAAACTATAGTATTTATTCTCGAATTACCGGTGAAAGGCGTAAGCAACATACCGGTGCGGCTGTGTTAGCACAGGGTGTTGACGTGTTTAAAGCCGCCATTCGTTATGCCTATATCAATAAAAATCATACTCAATTAATTCAGTGGAAAGAACAGTTACAGTTAGATTCTTTAGAACAATTACTGATAACAGCACTTAAGCCTACCTTGATTGTTCCTTCAAATATCACTTTCTATCCTATCCGTGCCTCTGGCAATTTGTTACTGAAAGGAGTTGAGCTATTTGCTGATAATTTAACAGTCAGGCAGACCGAGGAGTTGTTAATCGAAGGAAATATTTTACTTAAAGATACCGATATGGATTTACGGATGGGTCACCCAGTAGCGGCGCATGATCTTTGGCGTTGGCCTCATAAATATCTACTAAGCAAGGTGATTTCAGACATTAAATCACTGGATGATGTTTTCTCATTGTATAGCCAGCCTAAAAATATGAAGCATAAATTATTAGGCTATTACTTTAGAAAAAATGCCAAAACTACGCGAAACCTTTACATGGAAGAGATTTATGCCAATGTTACGATTAACTTAAGTCATTTAGCTTCTGCGTTGATTATGTGTTACTTAAAAAAAGGACGACAAGAAATAAGTAAGCAGCAGTTTTATACCACGCTTTATATAACGCTTAAAATATTACAGAAACAGCAGAATATCAATCTGCATCATAGTTTGCTTAATCCTGATGAATACGATGGTTTAATTAACGGTCACAGCAAGCGTTTTCAACACTTTATTAAAGTTGCAGAATCATCTGAGCTGATAATTTCTTCTGATGAAAATTATCAGTTTATGCCGAAATTACGTGAAGAATTCGATTTTGATGTTATCAGAATGGAAAATTTGATTGTTGTTTATAGCAATGAAATAGAACCTATTAAAAATGTTAGTGATGCACTAAGCGATGCTAACAAACAGTATCCTGGTGTAAGCCAAAAACAGTTGGCAATATGGGCTATGAATGATGAAGTGATTTCTTTAGCATGGGACAAAAAAAAGTATTCAGCTGCGTTGTATGATGACCTTAACCAGCTACAGACAATGACAGAAAACCCTGAGCCATTTTTGTTACAAGCCAATAAAAGTAACGGGATGGCGGTGTTGTTAATACATGGATTGCTAGCATCACCGGCTGAACTTAAAGACTATGCCGAAAATTTGTTGAATCAGGGGTATACCGTTTTAGCTATTCGCTTAAAGGGTCATGGCACCTCACCTTATGATTTAAGAGAGCAAACTTTTCAAGACTGGTACGATTCTGTTCAGAGAGGGTTAAATATTATTTCTGCTTATTGCGATTCAATCATTGTCATAGGGTTTTCAACAGGAGGTGCTCTGGCTCTTAAATTGGCAGCAGAGCATAATGATAAAGTCAGTGTTGTAATTGCAGTAGCAGTGCCTGTCAAATTTGTAGATAAGTCGTTTTTGTTTATCCCCCTTTTGCATGGGACAAACCGTTTGCTTAAATGGGTTTCTTCGATAGAAGGTGTTAAGCCATTTATAGAAAATTTACCTGAACATCCGGAAATCAATTATAGACATGTACCGGTTAAAAGCTTGTATGAATTAAGGCATTTAATGGCCGATGTTGAAAATCAGCTAGATAAAATAGTAGCTCCTGTACTCATTATTAGTGTGGATGAAGACCCTGTTGTTCATCCTGACAGTGCTCAAATTATTATGAACAAGTTAGCTTCAAAGCATAAAAAAAATGTGTCTATACATGCAAACCAGCATGGCGCTTTAATGGAAAACCTGGGAGGAATATGGGGTGTAATTAATGACTTTTTGGGGGAAGAGGTGTTTACTGCCGGATGAACCTAGAAAAATCAGTTGACCGCTTACACTTGTGCATAAGCCATAGTAAAGTCTGT
>CAZDMC010000336.1:0-2625 GCA_964506335.1 uncultured Methylomarinum sp.
AAAAATCCTGCACAATAGCTCTCAATAAGGACTATGGCCATTGCCTACATGGAAGTAGGTAAGGGGCGTGAGCAGGAGCGGAAGCTTTATTTTCGAGCTATTCTTTGTCTTTTTCGCCCAGATTTTCCACAAAATCCGTGATCAACTGATTTTTCTAGGATAAAGGGAATTTTGACATTATAAACCCATGAGATAATAGGCCTGCCGCCAATATCTCTACCGGGTTTTCATTGAAAATAGACGCCATCAATGTTGATAATGCAATCAGTCATGTTAAGCAGTTACTTGAAACTGAGCGCAACCTTTCGCCTGCACTAAAATCAGCGCTGGAAGTCATTCTATTAAATGAGTTTCCCCCAGACCGCTGGCACCGAATAAAAGCACATTATTTAGTACCCCAAAAAGTCAAGACCGGGTAAAAAGACCAGCAAGATTGGGTGATTATTTTTTTAGTTCCCTTATGTCTACAACATGGCAAGAAAACGCTTAACCAGTTGAACAAATTGCTTCTGTTGCTGAGTATCTGTTTGTGTGTAGCGTGTAGTAATATAGCTTGCTATAACTGTATCAATAGCTTCAGAGATTTTTGGATAGGTGCTATTTAGCCGCTTTCCATAATCTCGTGGGCATTCCCAGCTGGCACGTTCAATCCCTTGTTTGGCAAAATGCCGACAAAACTGTTCAAAAGCATCTGTCACGGGATCTCGTCGCCTATATGCTAAAAACCAGATAAAAGCAAAATAACAAACTGCCATCAGCAATGAGAGCAACAAGCCTGTCAGCAATAGTTCGCCAATTTGCAGGCGCTCTTGCTTTTTACTTTGCAATAATTCACTTTGTCTTTCAGGGTTGTAATTAATCACCCATTTTTCTAATCCAGAAAACAAATTCTGCAAGTTTTGCTGCCAATTATTTAACCAGTTATTATTTTTATCATGACTCGCTTGCTTTGTTGCAGGGACTTTCTTTACTTGCCGAGATTCTGGTGCATTACTGATAACAGCTATTTTATCGACTATTTTGGTGATGATTTCTTGAACTAATTTAATATCCCCTTGAACTTTAGGTGCTACCACCACATCTTTAGCTTCAACTCGCACCCAACCGCCATCGGTTTGCCAAATTTCCGCCCAGACATGGACATTTTGCTTTTTAACAATTACAAAATCAGTTAATGCGATAATTGAGCCTCCCCGATAACCAGCCACTAGCCTGGCAGGAACCCCAGCGGCTCGCATAAGCATCACAAAACTGCCTGCTAATTGCTGACTATCCCCTATTTTGTTATCAAAAAAGAAATGATCCAGGCTGTGTTCAGCAATTTCAGGCATTACACTTTCACCCAATTGGAAGTCCCCTTGGGCAAACAGACCTAAAATATGGCTAGACAAATCACTGCTGTCCATGCCTTGTTGTTTTAATTCTTCCCCCAATTTTTTAAGCCGTGGATTGCTATTCTCTGGCCAGGCTAATGCGCGCTGTCTTTGTTTTTCAGATAATTTAAGCCCAGCTGAGTAATCCAGATAAGCCGATAATTGCATTTTAGCTTCCATCGCTGATTTTCTGATACTAAGTAACTGAAAATCAGCAGAGACAAAACTTTCTGGTGCATTCGTGGCAGGAATATCCAGCGCATACATCCAGCGTTCGCCATGAGGCAATAAGCGTAAGTTATAGCGAACAATAGGAGTCTTAATACGCATTTGCCGCGCAACAGCATCCTTACTTTTATAAGCTGTTCTTAATAATTGGCTTCGATTATTCCAACCTTTAGGGATACTCCATTGCTCACCATCAAAATCCCAGTACACAGGCCCACGCCAATATAAGCGGCTAACATAAGGCACTTTGCCAAAAAACTCTGCAACCAGTACGGTGTCATCTGATTCTTTTATGCGCTTTATTTGTCCAGGCCGTAAGGTTTTTTCAATGCCAGGTTCATTTTTATTTTGATCTAACATCACCGACAGAGGTAAACCAAAAGCAATCCCCATATCCCATAAAGGGCCGTTTAATCTGGGGAAAATCAAAAACAGCAATAGCATGATAGGTAAGGCAGGGATAAATAACCGGCTGGCACTACGCCATAAAGAACCATTTTCACAACCAGCCTGATGCAGAGACAACAGCACTAGCAATAAAGCAAAAATGACTGCAAATAGATACAGTATGCCCCACAGCGTGGCTTGATATAAAACACCCAGCCCTGCAAGAATACAGGCAGCAAAAACCAGGCTCAGATAATCTCTTCGATTTTTAGCTTCTGCCCATTTTAGAGCCAGCACCACAATAAAAAAACTGCGTATCGCATCACCGCTAAACCAGCTATCAAAAACAAAAATCAACACACTAAGCAAACTACCTATAAGCAACAAGGTAAAGCTTTTCTGTAGCCAATCTTTTTGACGGATAAATGTTAGCCTACCACAGCTGGCCAGCAACGCTAAACCTGTAATCCAAAAAGGTAAGGAGGGTAAATGAGGTAAAACAACTAATACAAAAAAAGCAGAAACCAAAAATAAGCTCTGCCTGGAAATGTATTGTTTATTGACGTCAATTAATAGCTTCATTTTGGTTTATCCTAAATAAATCAGTTGATCGCTAAGTTCAGCCATAACTTGTTAA
>CAZDMC010000337.1:0-2610 GCA_964506335.1 uncultured Methylomarinum sp.
GGGAAAGTTTGTTGCTAGTAATGGTGGTTTTTTATTTCTGAGTGGACAGCCAGTGGACAACGGACATAAAAAAACCAGCATGGAAGCTGGCTTGTTTATTAGAAAAAAGAGTATTTTCAGGTGCTTATATGGTGGGTCGTGCGAGATTCGAACTCGCGACCATCGCATTAAAAGTGCGGTGCTCTACCAGCTGAGCTAACGACCCTGCAAAGTCTTCCTATTATAATATTATTTAAAAAGTTAGCAAGCTTTACTTGGTTTTTAGCTTAAATAATTTATCCCATTACACCGCAACGCCCACTTGTAATGCTTCAAACCAGTCCAGAAACCGGCTTACATTATCGCCTTTAAACATTCTACCATGTTGAGGTGCTAAAATTTCTATGTCTAGTTCTCTTACCCGATCAATCCAGACTCTTTTGGCTTGATTTGAAGGCATCCAGCGCTGATGAAAAAACCGCATCTTTTCAATATGTGCATCAAAATCATCAACAAAAAGAGGAGATCCAGGTGCTTCAAGTGCAGTGCCTAAATCACCAGACATTAAAATCTTTGCTTTAGGGTCATAAATATTAAAATTTGCTGAAGCATGTAGATAATGTGCAGGAATAATTTGCAACTCCGCATTATCTAAACTAATCACGCCTCCGGTATCGGCAATCGGTACGTATTCGATACTTTCACAACCAAAATGCCTAATATACCTTTCCCATAATGTCGATGCATGTAATTTTGCATTGGGTAAGGCTTGATCCCATAATCCAAGAGATGAAATAATATCCGGATCCTGATGCGAAGCAAATAAATCAGTAATTTGATCAACAGGCGCATAATGAAGGACTGCTGCTAACATGGGTGCAAATAGCTCGACACCTCCAGGATCAATTAACAAGCATTGATTTGCTGTTCTAACCATATACTGATTAGTGTCAATTATCTTTTCAGGCTTATTTTCATCTCTGCCAAACATAATCCATTGGTACGAACCTTCGTATATACTGGTCATTTTCATTTAGAACAAATCTCCCAAGTTAACGCTCATTCTTTTATAATTTTTGTTATTCAATAAACCGAATAACTGACAAAGTACTTTGGCATCGCTGTACATTTTCATGAATAACCTGTGCTGCATTATCTACACTTTCTGCAACCGCTTGTAAACTTTGCAAATACTCCCCTGCTTGTGATGCCTCAATACGAGAATTTGCTGCAATCACACGAGCAGCTCTGGCAGGGTGCATCACTTCGGCCAGTTGATCTTGAAGCTGTTCTACATTAACTTTGAAATCTCGTCTGCAATCCATCATATTTTGTTTTACTGCAAGTAGTGAATGATCCAGTGTATAAGCATAGGCAGCACCTTTTGATTGCTTTGCAACTTGCTCAAACTTACCAAATGCCACTGTCATCCTATATTCATTCACTGTTATTTGATATAGCGTTAATGCATGTTCATTAATATTATTAACTAATTCAATCGTTTCTTTAGCTAATTCATTAATAAAATCAGTAATAGGCTGAAAGCCCTTTGCTTTTTCACCGGCTCTAAAAGCGATGGCTTTTGCATTGGCTGCTGCTAATGAAATTTCTTTTGCAACATCCATGATGGCACTTAATTCTGAGGCAATAGAAGCTACTGCAACAAATTGTGACTTTGCTTGATCAGCATTCATTTATCAACTCGACATCGGTTTAAAAACTATAAGGTTAAGCTTAGAACATTTTTGTGGTTATTGATAACTAAAATCAATGTTTTTAACATGGGTTTATAAAAGGTCAGAAAGCTATTGATAGTATGTAGGGTCTTCAACCTGCGCCTCATTAAAGCCTGCAACCCTCAATCTACAAGCATCACAAACGCCACAGGCATGGCCTGATTGATCGGCACTGTAACAGGAAACAGTGTGTTGGTAATCCACTCCTAATGCCACACCCCGTTTAATGATTTCTGCCTTACTTAACTTAATCAGGGGAGCATGTATCTTTATTTTCTGCCCTTCTACGCCTGCTTTTGTGGCTAAATTAGCCAATTGCTGAAAAGCTTTAATAAATTCAGGCCTGCAATCCGGATAACCCGAATAGTCAACCGCATTAATACCTATAAATATATCGTGTGCATTGATGACTTCTGCCCAGCCTAGCGCGAAAGACAGGAAAACCGTATTTCTGGCAGGAACATAGGTGACCGGAATCCCCTTTTGTGGACTTTCTGGCACTGCGATGTGCTCATCTGTTAATGCTGAACCTCCGATTGCACCAAAACCCAAATCTATAATTTTATGTTGTTCTACTTGATAATATGTTGCAATTTTTTTTGCCGCACTTAATTCAGCATTATGTTTTTGACCGTAATTAAAACTCAAGGCATAGCATTGATAGCCTTGATTTTTTAATTGTGCCAGTACTGTAATTGAATCAAGTCCTCCTGATAACAGGATAATTACTTTTTTTTGCATGGTGTACTGTGACAAATTTTCTGGGTTGAACAAATTTGAATAAATATTTTTTGCTTACTTTTTTTGAGTGTTTCTTTTATCCTGTCATAACCTTGTCAAACCCTAGGAGGCTGTCCGAGAATAGAAAGTCTACTGCGGAAAAGCTGATTTTGGC
>CAZDMC010000338.1:0-2600 GCA_964506335.1 uncultured Methylomarinum sp.
ATCTGCCCCTCGTTTACCGAGGTCAGCGATGGTATTTTTTATTGGGTTTATTTCTTGCATGAATACTTGATTAATTCATAAAACCAATCAGTTAAAGTATTGGCTTTAATTAAATGTTAACTTTTTATTATATCAGAACAGGTGTTTTTCTAATCTTATTTTAAAAAATTTACTAGTCAGTTTTTCCACGTAAAGAAAACACAATATAAAATACGCCAGCCAGAAAAAAAGGAATACTCAGCCATTGTCCTGTAGACATCCAGGAATCATGGCTATAACCGGATTGCTGGGTTTTAACAAATTCAAGCAAAAAACGTGCGGTAAATACAGCGACTAAAGAGGTGGCAAAAATAACCCCCGGTTTAATCTTGTCTTTTATCGTTATATACATCGTCAGTAATAAGATAAAAATAAAAAAATAGGAAATAGATTCATATAACTGCACAGGATGTCTGGGTAATAAGTCTATTCGCCTAAAAATTACTGCCCAGGGAACAGTTGTCGGTATTCCTACAATTTCGGAATTAAAGAAATTTCCCATTCTTATAAAGGTTCCACCTAAAGCACACACTACGGCTACCCGGTCTAAAAACCAGGCATAAGTTTCTGGTACGCGCTTTTGGTATAAATACAAACCCAGTACAATGCCAATAATACCGCCATGACTAGCCAGACCTCCCTCCCAAAAAGCTAGAATCTTTAGAGGATTGTTTAGATAATAGGCCGGATCATAAAACAGGCAGTGGCCTAGTCTTGCACCCACAATGGTTCCTATTGCTACATACCAAAGCAGGTCGTCAATCTGTTCAGCATTCTTTCCCTCTCTTTTATACATCCAGTTCATTAATAGATAACTGGATATAAAGGCTGAGGCGAACATCAAGCCATACCAGCGTATTTTTAAAAACCCGAATGAAATAAATAAAGGGTCTATGTCCCAAACAAAAAAATCCATCATATATTTAGTAAGTTTAATTTAAGAATACCTTTTCACCTCGCAAGATGGCATCTTGTGGTGTTTTTGCACTAATGCCATTAAGTTATCTGTAGTCCGTAGAAGCAGAGCGTAATACAGGGATTCATCCATGTTTTCCCGTATTACGCTCTGCTTCACACAGGCTACTATCTCTCAATCCCATCGGTTATCTCTAATTTTTACCCGTCCATTTTCTATTTGAACAGGAAATGTATCAATATTTTCATAAGCTGGCGCGCATTTAACTTCACCCGTTTTTATACAAAACCTGGCACCATGTCGCGGACAAACTATTTCATCGCCATCCAATAGTCCGCTGGCTATTTCAGCGCCATCATGTGAACAGACATCTTCAATTGCATAGAATTTTCCGTCTAATTTAAAAACAGCCACGTCCGTTCCATCAACATCGATAATGATGTTTTCGCCCTCACTTAGTCCGTTTTCTGTACAAATATCAATCCAGTCTGTCATATTATTATTTTAGGTAAACATCATACCGAAGTAATTTACTTTTAAAATATTCGTCAGGATCATCTGCCAATGGCTTAGCAGAGTCAGGGCATTTCACGATTACCTTTTTCGTGGCTATTTTAAATGCCATTGCAAAAAGCTGTTCTTTATCCCCGTCATCACCTAATAAATCACGTAATACAGTCATCGACTTTTTGGCTAATGCTGATTTTTTTCTTTTGGCAGGAAACATCGGGTCAATGTAAATGCATTCAGGTCTGTCTTTTAGTTTAGGTAAAAGATCGCAGGCATTCCCAAAAAATAACTCAGGTGATTTCAGAGAACGTTGATTCACCCATTGTTTATCAGACAAGCGCTCAAAACCATCTTTCAACAATTCATACATAACAGCTGATCGTTCTATACAACGTAGCGAATAGCCCATACGAAAGATATGCAAACTATCTTGCCCCCACCCTGCCGTGGCATCAATAATGGTTTCAGTTTTTCGCCCTATAGCCTGCGCTAACGCCCCTTTTTTGGGGGCTGGCCAGGAATGCTGTTCTCCATAGCGTGGTTCTATATCTACTGACAAACCGCCTTTTTTTAACAGTGATTTATCCAGTAATTTTAAGCAATCATCTCGCCAGCTTAAAAAAAAAGCTTCAGGCATTTCCTGATTTACCGCTTGATATAAAGGTATATTCAGCCTGGCAGCTAAGGAGCTGGCTTTTTGTAATTCAGCTTGTGCCTGACAAAATACAGCCAACTTGCCCTGATACATTCAAGTTCGTTATTCTGTAGAAATAGATTTTTCTTTATTTTTTAAAGCAGCATCCAGGGTATGCCATGCTAAGGTCGCGCATTTTACCCGTGCTGGATATTCTTTAACTCCAGCCAGTACTGCTAACTTTCCAATCGCTTGCAAATCGACATCACCCTCTTTTCCGGTAGTCATGGCATGAAACTGTTTAAATAATTCATTGGCTTGTTCTTCTGTTTTTCCTTTAACAATTTCAGTCATCAAGGAAACAGATGCGGTAGAAATAGCACAGCCCGAACCCTGAAAGCTGACATCAGTTATTTCATCACCGTCTAATTTTAAAAACAAAGTCAGGCGATCACCACACAAAGGGTTAAAGCCTTCGACTTCTCTATCAGGATTTTCCAT
>CAZDMC010000339.1:0-2510 GCA_964506335.1 uncultured Methylomarinum sp.
ATAGCCGCATAGGTAATTTAGCCTGTGGAGAAAGAAATGAAGTTCTCTTTATTGCGCAAAAATGTTAGAATTATAGGGTTTACTGCGTTGCTATAAATTTCATATAAACTGCGATTTCTTCGCTACGTTCAGCACTGGATCGAGCCAGACCCGATTCTTAAAGATATTATGATGAAAAATTTGGATTCGCCACAGTCCTGGGCTTTTGTTCAAAAAAATCCTCAGGCTGTAATGATTGATGTGCCAACAAGCATTGAAGATTTATATGTTGGGCATCCATCAGAAGTCATGCCGAAGCCTTGGAAACAGAGGGACATCAACATTTAATAAATATTGTTGAGGGTTTTGAAGGGGATTAGACAACAATAAACACAGGGGAAATGTTAATGGCTGGCGGTTTTATGGCTTCCCCTGGATACAAAGCTAATAAAAAATTAAACATTACATATAAAAACAGTATAAATTCAAAGTGATAGAAAAAATAAGAAATATTGCAATTATTGCACATGTTGACCACGGTAAAACCACATTAGTTGACAAATTACTGGAACAGTCAGGCACGTTTTCAGCGCATGAGCAAATAGGCGAAAGAATGATGGATTCCAATGAGCTTGAAAAAGAACGAGGAATTACTATTCTGGCAAAAAATACCGCGATTGACTGGAATGGATATCATATCAATATTGTAGACACACCGGGACATGCTGATTTTGGCGGCGAGGTTGAGCGTGTGCTATCCATGGTTGACTCTGTTTTGTTATTGGTGGATGCAGTAGATGGCCCTATGCCTCAAACCCGATTTGTTACCCAAAAAGCCTTTGCTTTGGGTTTAAAACCTATTGTTGTAATTAATAAAATAGATAGACCCGGTGCAAGACCTGATTGGGTTGTAGACCAGACATTTGATTTATTTGATAACCTGGGGGCAACGGATGAGCAGTTAGACTTCCCGATTATTTATGCCTCTGCTTTGAATGGTTATGCAGGGCTGGAAACGGATGTTTCTGGGGGTGATATGACCCCTTTATTTCAGACTATTATTGATAAAGTAGAGGCACCTGATGTAGATATTGATGCACCTTTTCAAATGCAGGTCATTAGCCTTGATTACAACGCCTATGTGGGTGTTATTGGCATTGGACGTATTCAACGCGGTACAGTTAAACGCAATATGCCTCTTACCTTAATTGATAGCGAAGCTAATACCCGTAATGGACGCATGTTGAAGCTTTATGGCTTTAATGGGCTGGAACGTATTGAAGTTGAATCAGCCAATGCTGGCGAGATCATTGCATTTTGCGGTATTGATAAATTACAAATCTCAGAAACACTATGCGACCCTGCTAATATAGATGCATTGCCAGCATTATCAATAGATGAGCCTACTGTGAGCATGACATTTCAGGTGAACAATTCGCCGTTTGCTGGTAAAGAAGGTAAATTTATCACTACACGTCAAATTCGGGATCGTTTAGATAAAGAATTGCAACATAATGTCGCTTTGCGTGTTGCTACAACCGATGATCCGGATAAATTTAAAGTATCAGGGCGCGGTGAATTACACCTATCAATATTAATTGAAAATATGCGTAGAGAAGGCTTTGAAATGGGCGTTTCTCGTCCTGAGGTCATTATTAAAGAAATTGATGGTGTAAAGTCTGAACCCTTTGAATATGTAACGATTGAAGTTGAAGACCGCCATCAAGGCACTATTATGGAAAAATTAGGTGACCGTAAAGGTGAGCTAAAGGATATGGTGCCGGATGGTAAAGGCCGAATCAGGCTGGAATATATTGTACCGTCGCGAGGTTTATTAGGTTTTCAGACAGAATTTCTGACAGCGACTTCGGGCTCAGGTTTGTTCTACCATGTGTTTGATCATTATGGGCCTGTCAAGGCAGGTGATGTGGGTATCCGTATTCGAGGTGTATTGGTTTCTATGGCAAAAGGTAAGGCCGTTGATTACTCTTTGTACCCTTTACAGGCGCGGGGTGAGCTATTAGTCGTAAATGGTGATGAAATATACGAAGGTATGCTAGTGGGGATTCATTCTCGCACTAATGATTTAGTTGTTAACCCGACAAAACCTAAGCCATTAACCAATGTACGAGCATCAGGAACAGATGACAGTCTGGTTTGTGCAAAGATTCAAAAGATGACATTGGAACAGGCACTAGAATTTATTGATGAGGATGAGCTTGTAGAAGTTACACCTAAATCAATTCGCTTGCGGAAAATATTGTTAACAGAAATTCAGCGCAAGCGTGCCAAATAATTTAAGCTATTTATCGAAGAGACTGTCCGACAACTTTGGTTTGATGGAAATTTTTAGAATATGTAGTCGGTAGGAAACGAAGTGTAATACGGGGTTTTTCACCGTCGAATCTCACCTATTAGGCAAGCTTCATACCGGCTATATTATTAAATTTTTTAACTACTCAGTGTGTATTAGTCCTTAGGCAACTCGCAAGAAATAACCCACCAGATTGCGCAGGATTTTTGTTTGTCTT